>JAGVPN010000047.1 GCA_020052215.1 Syntrophobacterales bacterium | reverse complement strand
CCCTGGGCAGCGAGACACAGGTGTTGCAACAGATCCAGTTGGGCACCACCCAGATGTCGGTGTGCACCACCGGCCCTATCGAGGCATTCGTTCCCGAGATCAAGGCCCTGGAAATGCCTTTTCTCCTGCCCTCCTACGAGATGGCCGACAAGGTCCTCGACGGGGCCATCGGACAGGAACTGGGCAAGAAATTTGAGAAATCCGGGTTGTTTGCCATTGCCTATCTGGACAACGGCTTTCGCAACGTCACCAATGCCAAGCGCCCGGTAAAAACACCCGATGACCTCAAGGCTCTGAAAATCCGCACCATGGAAGCCCCCACCCACCTGGCCATCTGGAGGGCCATCGGAGCTAACCCCACCCCCATGGCCTGGCCCATTTTCACCCAGCTTCAGCAGGGGGTGATCGACGGCCAGGAAAATCCGATCGCCGTGATACACGCCGCCAAGCTCTACGAGGCCGGGCAAAAATATCTGACCCTGACCCGGCATGTCTATTCGGCCCTGGTCTTTGTGGCCAACAAGACATTCATCGACGGCCTGCCCGCGGACGAGCGCAAGATCGTTTTGGACTGCGCCCGCAAGGCGGCGCTCCAGGGCCGCAGTTTCATCCGCGACAACGAGGCCAAACAGTTGGCCGAACTTAAAATCGCAGGCATGCTGGTGGAAGAAAATCCGGATTTGGCTGCTTTCCGCAAGGCTACGGCCCCGGTGATCGAGACCGCCTCCGGCGAAACTAAAAAGCTGGTGGACCAGATCCGGCAAACAATAAAATAAAAAGGTTTGCGGTTAACAGTTTGCGGTTTCGGTAATGCTGAAGGCTTTTTTCAAGCCAAGCGTTTCAACCGTGAACCGTGAACTGTTAACCGGAACCGGTGGCTCAGGCATTAGTTTTTTGAGGAGACTAAGGTATGTCGGTACTTGAAAGTTCCAGCAAGGCGATCAACACCTTTGTGGAAAAAATTCTGTTTGTCATCGGAACAGTGATTTGCGTCATCTTGTTCGCCCAAGTCGTCTTTCGCTATGCCGGGGCATCTCTCGGCTGGTCCGAGGAGGTGAGCCGCCACCTGCTGGTGGCAATAACCTTTCTTGGCGGAACGGTCGCCTATAAACGGGCCAGCTTCATCGGCCTGCAGGGCTTCGGCCATCGCCTGGGACCGGTTGTCCAACGGATCATCGTGGTGGGACTGCAGGTATTGACCCTGGCCCTTTTTGCCCTGATCGCCTTGTTCGGGACTATTTACACGATCAAGGCCGGTCAGCACACCTCATCGTCGCTCCAGATCCCCATGGCGATCCCGTTTGCCGTGATCCCCATCGCAGGGGTTATTTTCGTTATCCATGTGCTTGCCGACATGGCCCGAACCCTTGGAGGCCGAAATCCATGATAGTTGTCTTTCTTTTTGCCTGTCTTTTTGCGCTCATCGCCCTGGGGCTGCCCATCGCCCTGTCCATCGGGTTGCCGGCCATCGGCCTGATGCTCACCCCAGGGATTTTTCCCGCCGGAGTCCAGCTCTCAGCCCTGGGCCAGACGATCATTCAACTGCTCTTTGCCGGGGTGGATTCGTTTGACCTGCTCGCCATTCCCCTGTTCATGCTGGCCGGCGCGATCATGGAAACGGGAGGGATATCCCGCCAACTCATAGATTTTTCCGACAGCCTTGTTGGCTGGGTCCACGGAGGTCTGGCCTGCGCCGTTGTGGTGGCCTCGATGTTTTTTGCAGGCATTTCCGGGTCTGCGGCCGCTGACACCGCGGCACTGGGCGCCATCGCCATTCCGGCGATGATCCGCCAGGGCTATCCGCCGGCTTTTTCCGCAGCCCTTGTAGCCGCAGGCGGTTCCATCGGCGTGATCATACCGCCGTCCATCCCAATGGTGATCTTCGGCTTTTTGACCAACGTGTCCATCGCCAGGCTCTTTGCCGGAGGGATGATGGTGGGGGTTCTTTTCGGGTTAAGCTTCATGGCCGTGTCGATCTGGAAATCCTGGCGCCATGGGTACGGCACCCGCCACCCCTTTTCTCTCAGGCAGGTAGGAATCGCCACCAGAGAGGCGATCTGGGCCCTGGGAGCGCCGGTGATCGTGCTGGGCGGGATTCTATCCGGCATCGTCACCGTCACCGAGGCAGCGGCCCTGGCCGTTTTCTACGGGTTGATTGTGGCCATGGCCATCAATAAAAAACTCAAATGGAAGGAGATGCCGGGCCTGATTATCCGCTCTCAGACCGTAGCCGCAATGATCCTGTTCATCATCGCCATGGCTAAAGTGTTTACATGGCTGGTGGCGATGCAGCAGACCACCCAGTTGGTGCAAAACGCCTTCAACGCCATGGCCCTCCCGCCCTGGGGCTTGCTTCTGCTTGTCATGGCAGGACTTCTCGTTTTGGGATGCGTGATGGAGACCACCGCGGCCTTAATTCTGCTCGTACCGGTGCTGGCCGTGTTGTCGCCCCAGATGGGGGTGGACCCGGTCCAGTTTGGTGTGCTCATGGTGGTCAACCTGGCCATCGGCATGCTCACCCCGCCGGTGGGCATCTGCCTTTTTGTCAGTTGCGGCATTTCGGGCCTGCCCCTGGGCCAGGTGGGCCGGGCTGTGATGCCCTTTGTTGCCGTGGCTATTGCCGCGCTGTTGATCTCATGTTTCTGGCCGCCGCTGACCCTGTGGCTGCCGTCGTTAATCTATCGTTGATGAAACCTGCGCAATTTAATCCAGCGCCGGCGCCCGGTTTAACAAATATGTGAGTAACACCAGCGTTATCACAAAAACAAGGAATAAGAGAATATGGACACGTTCACTCCTCGGCATATAGCCGATCTGTCAGCCATCGTCGCTTCGGACCGATTCTCCACCGGGCAGTCCAATCGTGAGCTTCACCGTCACGATATATCCTTCCATCAAGGAACGCTTCCCGCCGGAATCGTATGGCCGCTCACAACCGATGAGGTGTCCCGCATTTTATCTTGGGCATACGCCAACGATGTCCCTGTCACACCCTGGGGGGCCGGCACCAGCACCGAGGGCAACCCGGTGCCCACCCGGGGCGGACTCGTGGTAGATCTGACCCTCATGAATAACATCCTGGAAATCCGTCCCCAGGATCTTCAGGCCGATGTGGAACCCGGTGTCCTGCGCAAAGAGCTGAACCGACAGGCAGGCAAACACGGGCTCTTTTTCCCGCCGGATCCGGGGGCCGATGCAACCATCGGCGGCATGATTGCCAACAACGCATCCGGAGTCCAGACCGTAAAATACGGGGCTACCAAGGATTACGTCATGCGCCTCACGGTAGTGCTGCCCCAGGGCGTGATCATCCACACCGGCTGTAAGGCGCCAAAATCCTCATCCGGCTATGACCTGACGCGGCTCTTTGTGGGATCAGAGGGAACTCTTGGGATTGTCACCGAAGCGACACTTCGCCTGACCGGTATTCCCAGTCATTTTCTGGCCGCAACCATTCGTTTCAAGGATCTGGAAAGCGCATCCAGGGCTGTAGCACTCATGATCGGATCGGGTCTTGGACCTGCCGCCCTTGAACTTTTACCACCTGGGTTGATTCAGTTGATGAACCGGGAAAAGCATCTCGGCCTGCCGGAGGTTCCCTCCCTTTTCTGCGAGTTTCACGGAATCAGCAAAAACATTCTCCAGGAAACAGCTGATCTTGCCAGGGAGGTGTGCGAGGACTGCGGCGCTGTCGGCTTTAACTTCGCAACCGAAGAGAGCGCTCGCAAAGATCTGTGGCGCGCCCGTCACGAAGCGTGGGAGACCATCCATCGCGCCCACCCGAAGAAACAAACCCTGATCGTCGATGCGGCGGTTCCGATCTCCCGCTATCCCGAGATCGTCGTGTTTTCACAGAAGATTGTGGACGAATACCGCGCCGTCGGCTATGTTTTCGGACACGCAGGCGACGGCAATCTGCACGTGGTGCTCGTGGGGGACCCCGCAGATACAGTGGAATGGTCGAGGCTCGAAGCCATTAACCATGCCATCGTGGAAAAAGCCGTTCAAGTGGGGGGTACCTGCACGGGTGAGCACGGGGTGGGCATCGGCAAGCGCAAGTTCATGCAGCTCGAACATGGGGAGAGCTATCATCTCATGCGCCAGATCAAGGAGATGATTGACCCTAAGTGGCTGATGAACCCGGATAAGATTTTTTAGCCGGAAAACACCTATTTTTGGAACGTTAACTTTTAGAAATCAAATGCTTAGCTTGGCCCGACCCCGGGAGCAGCATGCAATTTATTACGCTCTCACATCTCACGTACCTTAAGGAGCCGCTCTTGCCATTGAAATGGTATCGAACATTTACGGGTGAATTATTCCTCCTGATTGAGATCTCTTAAGCCTTTTCCAGGTTTATCAAATTTCATGAAAAGGCTCTGCAGGACGTTCTTGAACGTTTTAATATCTTCTTTGGTAAATCCGGATTTCAACTCATCGTTAATTCTCCTGATAACGGGTTTTACTTTTTCGCATTCTTTGATCCCATCAGGAGTAATGTAGATCCTGAATGAACGCCTGTCTTCCGAGCTTGCCTTGCGCATAACAAAAGATGATCTTTCAAGGCGATCAATGAGGCCGGTAAGAGTGGGGTTTTCCACAGCCATGGTCCTGCTTAATCCGGTCATTGTTTGTCCGTCATTGTGCTGTAATGTAAAAAGGATACCTGCCTGCCCCAGGGTTACCCTGATACCCTCATCAAGAAGTACATTGGTGATATGGGTTTTTAATTTTTGCTGAGCCATAAAAATCAGGTAGATCAACCGGTCATCGTTTTTCATTTACCTTATCCTCCGTAATTGTTCTCATTATTGGGAAGTCTCAGTTTTTCAGGCGCCTCTATCCGGTATGGGGACACATGGAGACGCATTTGATGCAGGTATACATCGAATGATCATCCACGCCTGTCACGTGATTAAGAAGTTGGACGTCGGAGGGATCAAAATTTCCTGTTTTGATAAGATAAGAAAAAATGGGAGATTTCTGGGAATACCTGACACAGGCCAATCTGTCCACTTTTCCTGTTTTGTCAATAGCCCCTACAGGACAGTTCTCCCGGCAAACATTGCAGCCTTCAGGACATCCGGTGTTATCCTGCTCCGGCCAGGTCATTTCTGTTAATATGGCTGACGTCACAAGGCCTCCCAGAATTAACCTCGGCCCGTAATGGGAATTGAACAGCAGCCCGTTTTTACCCGTCCTTCCTATTCCGGTCAATTCGCCCATCTTAACCAATGAAAGATAACCCCAGAAATCGCCTTTACCCTTCACATCATAGGGGAAGCATCCAAAGACAGGAACGGCTGTTTCACCTGTTTCCTCTATAATTCGAGCAAGTTGCATAAGCATAGAGTCGATATGCCGGTAGTAGATATTGGCGGCCCTCCAATAAGTCTCATTGGCTCTTTCCTTACACTTGAATATCCCCTTTGGAACAGGAATTCCCATACAAAAAAGGCTTTTTGCTGCAGGAAGAATATCGGAAGGCCGGTAATTCTTCGGGGCTATGTTTTCAAGGTGTGAAGCCCCAATTATGCCGAAAACCGGAATATCGTGTCTGGCAGAGAATTCTTTAATCTTTTGTATTAAACTGTTGATAGCAGGAACCTCCTTTCCATACTTTTTAGTTAGCATGCTTATAGTTAGCCGACTAAATATATAATGTCAAGAATTTTCCGCTCCTCTCAGGAAAAACTGCCATACCTTGAAGTTACGCGGGAGACCATGAAATTTTCACCATCGACCCCCATTTCTATAAGGTAGATGGACTGAGGCTTCACAATGTTCCTGGATCAGGATCATATATGAAGTAATTGATAATATTATTAAATTTATTGCCATTGCGGTCATTACCCTTGAGTCAGATAATGTGCGATCTATGAACCCCAACGAGATACTTCATGCACGTGAACTTAACGCCGCGTAGTTCATGAAATATATAAGGTCAGCCCCGATCAATTGACTCCTTGAACCCAAGACCCCTTGATCCCTTTTATAAGTCAATCAGGGGTGAGCATAGCGGCTGGACGAGGGTGCGGCCGGTAGAAGAATTGAAATTGAACTTTGAAATATGTTCAATTTCACTGCTGTCCCAACGTTGATTTTTGATGGTAGTGTAACACTTTAAAATATAAACATTTATAGCGAAAAATGGCATTTATCGATTTGAAATTTTAT
>JAGVPN010000486.1 GCA_020052215.1 Syntrophobacterales bacterium | reverse complement strand
GCCCGCTGGCAGCAGGAAAAAGAGGCCATCACCAAGATCCAGGCCACCAAAGAGCACATTGAGAAGGCCAAGATCGACGCGGCCCACGCCGAGCGCATCGGCGACCTGGCCCGGGCGGCGGAGTTGAGCTACGGCACCCTGCTCAATCTGCAAAAGGAGCTGGAGGAGGAAAACCAGAAGCTGGTGGAAATGCAGGCCGAAGGGGCCATGCTGAAGGAAGAGGTGGACGCCGAGGATGTGGCCGAAGTGGTCTCCAAATGGTCCGGCATCCCGGTCACCCGGATGCTCGAAGGGGAGAAGCAGAAACTTTTGCACATGGAAGAGCGCCTGGCCAAGCGAATCGTCGGCCAGGAAGAGGCGGTGCGGGCCGTCTCCAATGCGGTGCGCCGCGCCCGCTCCGGCTTACAAGACCCCAACCGGCCCTTGGGCTCCTTCATCTTCCTGGGCCCCACCGGGGTGGGCAAGACCGAACTGGCCCGGGCCCTGGCCGAATTCCTGTTTGACTCGGAAGCGGCCATGATCCGCCTGGACATGAGCGAATACATGGAGAAGCACACGGTGTCCCGGCTTATCGGCGCCCCGCCGGGGTACGTGGGCTATGAGGAAGGCGGCCAGCTCACCGAAGCGGTGCGCCGCCGGCCTTACGCCGTGGTGCTGTTTGACGAGATCGAAAAGGCCCACCCGGAGGTGTTCAACTCGCTGCTCCAGATCCTGGACGACGGCCGCCTCACCGACGGCCACGGCCGCACCGTGGACTTTAAGAACACCATCGTCATCATGACCTCCAACATCGGCAGCCAGTATATCGCCGAGGTCTCAGACGAAAAAATCCTGCGGGACCGGGTCATGGAGGCGCTGCGGCTCCACTTCAAGCCGGAGTTCCTCAACCGGGTGGACGACATCCTCATCTTCCAGCGGCTTACCAAAGAACAGCTGCGGGAGATCGTCACCCTGCAGATGGTCCGGCTGAAGCGGCTGCTGGAAGACCGGCACCTTACCCTGGAACTGAGCGACCAGGCCCGGGACTTCCTGGCCGACGCCGGTTACGACCCGGTCTACGGGGCGAGACCCCTGCGCCGGGCCATCCAGACCTACCTGCAAGACAAGCTGGCCCCCATGCTCCTTGAGGGCGATTTCAAGGAAGGCGACACCATCCGGGTGGATGCGGATAAAGACGGGTTGAGCTTTGAGCGACAGGAGAAACTCGAGGCCGCGGCTAACTGACGAGCCTAATTCAGGGGCGGGATCAGCAGCCCCTAAAGCACCTTTATACGTCTGGGGCGGGTTTTAAACCCGCCCCCAATTTTTTGGCTCTCTTTATAGGCTATAAGTACCCATTTTGGGCTCATTTTTTCTGTTCTTTTGGTCTTGCGTGTTTCTCGGCCGGGCCGGAAAGCGGGATTCGCGCCGCATCCTGGCCGGAGGCGGCCCGGATAGATGCAGAGAGGTAACGGGGGGAAGTCGCTGAATACCCGCAGGAAATCGGTAGTGGAAGGCTGACGATGCGGAACGGGAGCATGAAAAATAATCTGGCCAGGATGGGCGGATTTTTTTCCGGAGGGTGAAGAGGCGGAGGGCTTCCTGAACACTCTGGCCCGCACAGCGCGGTCGAGTGCCGCGAGGGAGGGGTGAGGGTGGATGAAACCGCGTTTAGCCATGGTTTGCCAGCTTTTGGTGGTTAGGGATAATCCGGAGCAAGGTTAGCGGTTAAGGGGGCCAAAAGCCAGCACAGACGTGACGCCTGACCGAGAAGGGTTAAAGAATCGGAAGGCGGGATGCGCTTCGCTTTCCCGCCCTACGGGCTACGGGCTAGAGGCTTTATTACGACGTTGGAACCTGGTTTAACCTCTTGCCCTCCATGCCCTTGGTTCTCTCCACCAAGTCGGCCAGCGTGACGGCGTCCAGCCGGTCAAACATGGCCTCATAAGCTTCTTTCCATAGGAGGCGGGTGGGGCAGATGTCAGCGCGCTCGCAGGCTGTGGTGTCCTGAGCGCACTCCATCAGCCTGGCGCCATTCTCCAGAAGCGCCACGAGTTCCCCCACGGTGATCTCTTCAGGAGGTTTAGCCAAGGTGTGCCCGCCCTTGCGTCCTCGCACGCTCTCAATGTAGTGGGCTTTTTTCAAAGGAATAATGATCTGTTCCAAATATTTCACGGAAACTTCCTGACGTTTGGCGATATCACCCAACTGGAGGGGTCCCTCACGGTAATGTTGGGCCATATCCAACATGAGACGGGTGCCGTAGCGACTGCGGGTGGAAAGTTTCATGCGCCTCCTGAGACCACCATCATTTGCTCTAGTTGGGAATTATATATTAATTAATTGCTGCACCCCAAAGAGAAAGACGGGCTGATCAGGAAAACCCGGGGGGAATTCCTAAGCCCTTGACTTTTGTTTAAAAATAATATATATTTAATATAGATTAAAATACTGTATTGAAGCGGAAACATTTTACGAGGTTTCGGCGGCAAAAACCGCCAGATGAGCAAGGTGGTGGTGCAGAAGATTTTAAGCCGATCCGAAGCGAGAGGTTGGGTAATTATCCATTGCTGTCAACCTATTTGATTCCGCCGACTTTTCTGCATGGCGGTCTCTTTGACCCAACCGACTGGCTCCAGGCGAAAAACCCGGGGCTTCCGGGACCGGAAAGGAGCTAGACGCCATTTGAGAGATTTTGCCGGGAGGATACCATGTCTTGCCGCGAGTTCCTTGAAACCACGGCATGGGTGAAGGGAGAAAAAAAGCACTGGTCTCCCAGGGTAAAATTAATACTGGCTTTTGTCCTTGGCTTGCTGGTGCTGTCACCGGCTATCCTGGGTATTTACTGGCAACTGCTCCTGCCCCGCTGATGTCATCGAGATTTGGGTTGGCATCGGGGCTCTATCGTCCCAGAGATCCTGGCTGTATAAGGCTCCGCCGGGATCTCTGGAATGAGTAATATTTTTCTAACGGCAGGCCAAAAAGTTATTCTTGTGGATGCAATATTCGTCAGCGGCATACCCCGGATATTTTGGAGATAGCCGTATCAAGAAAGAAACCAGCCCCTAAAGTTCTTTCAAAGCCAGCGGCAGCAATTTTCCGGCCGAGCCCCTAAGGAAGTGGTGGGCCAGGGAGAAGGTGAGCCGCGTGGGTTCCAGGTTGACCTCCACGATGACTGCGTGCCATTCCTTGGCGATGGCCGGGATGTAGCTGGCCGGGGCCACCTCCCCCGAGGTGCCGATGACCAGGAGCAGGTCGCAGTGTTGGGCCAGTTCTTCGGCGTCGGCCTGGGCCGCGGGGGGAATGGCCTCCCCGAAAAAGACCACGTCGGGCCGGATCAGGCCGCCGCACAGGCAATAGAGCGGGGAGCGGGAAAAATCCAGGGTCTCCCGGGGGTGGTGGCCCCGGCAATTATCGCAGACGAAGACCAAAGCGTTGCCGTGGTACTCCACCACCCGTTTGGACCCCGCGGCCTGGTGCAGGTTGTCCACGTTCTGGGTGATGATGCCGGCCAGAAACCCCCTGGCCTCCAGCTCCGCCAGGGCGTAGTGGGCCGGGTTGGGCCGGGCCCGGGTGATGGTTTCGTCCATCTCTTTTAAAAGCTGCCAGACCTTGGCGGGGTGGCGGCGGAAGGCCTGGATATGGGCATACTCCATGGGATCAAAGCGCTCCCAGAGGCCGCCGGCGCTACGAAAGTCGGGGATGCCGGACTCCACCGAGATGCCGGCCCCGGTTAAGGCCACCACCCGGGGATGCCGGCGAATGATCCCGGCCAGCTCCTGGGGGGTAATCTCTTTGGCTTTGGCCTTCATGGGCTTTTTACACCGTTTTTAGTTTTTGGTTTTTGGTTTTTAGTTAAAATAGGTCAATATTACTGCAAGTTACAGATTGAGTTTGGTGCATATTAAAGCGAACCTCGTATTACCCTTCCTTATTTTCCCCAAGTGCTTTTTAATCCCTGTCCCTGAAAGTTCTTTATATCGGTGGCACAGGCTTTCCAGCCTGTGCCAAAGCAGCAGATTATACCAAGATGCGATCAAACGGGTAATTTAGCCTTTGTAGGAGCGGTGAGCGCACCGCCCATAGAAAATGGAACCAGCATTAATCCTCCACCCGGATGCGGGCGTCCAGGGCGAGGAGCCCCGGTTTCCCCGGGAAGACCCGCACCGGGTTGAGGTCCACCTCCCGGAGGTGGGGG
>JAGVPN010000504.1 GCA_020052215.1 Syntrophobacterales bacterium | reverse complement strand
TAAAGGTAATTCTGGCTTTATGGTCGCAACCCCCGTAGGGGCGGTTCGCGAACCGCCCCTACAATTCGGATGATTACTTGTTTGACGGCAACTTGGTATGAACCGCCTTCTTGCCGAATTTATTTGAAATTGTCATAGTGCCGATATGAGAGAAGTGCTTCGGTGCCCTGCCGCGGTCATGAAAGCGGGGGCTGCGGGGAGCCGGGCCAAAATAATCTTGCATCCACCCCGGGGCGGCACTACATTGAGGGCAAGAGACGCACATGACTTCCTCCCAGACACCCCGGAGTTTGATGCGCAAGCCGCCGGAGGGGCTTTTTGCCCGGCTCCTGGACAGCCTCACCGACATGTATGCCCTGGTGTTGGATCAGGATCTCCGCATCACCTATGCCAATGTCTCGTTCCTGGAGCACTTCGGTTTCAAATGGGAAGAGATCATCGGCCGTCCCTGTCAGGATTTGGGGAGGCCTTTTCTGGGCACCGACAATCTTCCGGTGGGTTTCTGCCCCGAGGAGTTGAGCCCCTGGTATCCGGCCCGCACTCTCCTGACCCGGGAGGCCCAGGACAAGGTCCAGGTCTATGATTGCACCCTGAACCACCTGGAAGGCAGGCGCGGGGCCGCCTGGACCCTGTGGTCTCTCCGGGATGTCACCCACCGCTTCCGGCTGGAATCCCGGGTCCGGCAGATGGACGAACTGGAGCGCAACCTGGTCCAGGCCTCCATGGACGGGATCATCGTCAATGACATGCTGGGAAACGTCCTCATTTTCAACAACGGCGCCGGCAAAATCCTGGGGTACACCCCGGAGGAGGTCATTGGCAAAATCAAAGTTTACAAATTCTATCCGGACAAAACCGCCCATGAAATTAAACGCTTGATTTACGACCCAGCCCGAGGGGGCGTGGGCATTCTGGAAAATTATGAAACCCAGGCCCGCCATCAAGACGGCTCCCTGGTACCCATCTGGCTGTCGGCCCGTCTCTTGCATGAAGACGCCCGGGAGGTCGGTATTGTCGGCTATTTCCGGGATCTCCGGGAACGGCGGCGGCTGGAGACGGAACTTCTGCGGAATGAACGGCTGGCCACCCTGGGCAAGATGGTGGCCCATATCAGCCATGAGATCAAGAATCCGCTGATCACCATCGGCGGGTTTGCCGCCCAACTGGGGCGGCGGACCGATCTCCCCGAGAACGCCCGGCGCAAATTGAGCCTCATCCATCAGGAGGTGCAGCGGTTGGAGAAGTTTTTAACCGACATGAGCACCTTCACCCGGGGGGCGCCGCCCCAAAAAACCCCGGGGGACCTCCCGGCCTTGATTCGGGAAGTGGCGGAACTCATGGACAGCAGCTTCAAAGAGCGTGGCGTGGTTTTTCATCTCTACGCTCAGGGCCTGATTCCGCCGTTTGCCTTTGACTCCGGGCAGATCCGCCAGGTGCTGCTTAATCTCTTCAAGAACGCCCTGGAGTCCATGCCCCAGGGCGGCGACTTGACCGTCAACGCCCAAGTCCAGTATGACGATCTGGTTCTCAAAATCACCGACACCGGCCACGGCATTCCCCCGGAGCAGTTGCACAACCTCTTTACCCCGTTTTTTACCACCAAAGAGGGGGGTACCGGTTTGGGGTTGACCATCTGCCGGGGCCTCATTAGCCAACATCAAGGCGAAATTGCTGTCGAAAGCGCCGTAGACTGCGGCACCACCTGCGCCATCCGCCTGCCCCTGGTTTCGGCCTAATCATCGAGGCCAAGGCCAGGGGGACGTAGGGGCGGTTCGCGAACCGCCCCTGCCAGTTATTTGCCAGGCCTTTTTAGGGCCGGACCTGCGTGTCCGCCACCTTGCTCCTGCCAACGTTGGATAAGAAATTCCGCACTTGTGGGCTTTGTAACGGCTATAATATTGTGTATAATACACACGTGAATAGCCGGGAGATCATCAGGCGGCTCGAAGCTGCCGGCTGGCATCATTACCAGACCACCGGCAGTCATTGGCATTACCGGCACGATTCTATGCCCGGCAAAGTTACGGTGCCGCATCCCCGGAAGGATATCCCGATCAAGACGCTGAAAAGCATAGAGAAACAGTCCGGGTTGAAATTGATTTAAGGAGGCGTCATGCCCAGCTACATCGCCATCATCCACAAAGAACCCGAGAGCGACTACGGAGTATCTTTTCCGGATTTTCCCGGTTGCATCACCGCAGGCGGCACCCTGGATGAAGCAAAGGATTTGGCCATGGAAGCCCTCACCGGCCATATCCGGTGCCTGCTGGAAGACGGGGAAGAAATCCCCCCGCCCGCTCCCTTGGAAACCATCATGGCGACCCCGGATTTTGCCGATGGCGTCGCCTTTCTGGTCAGCGTCTCCCTGCCGTCCTCCAAAACCGTGCGGGTCAACATCTCCGTTCCCGCAGACGACCTCCGACAAATCGATGCCCTGGCGAAAAAACAGGGGATGTCCCGCTCTGCTTTCCTTATCCAGGCCGCCAAACGGGAACTTAACCCCGAAGCTCATTAGAAGTCCTTATTTTGGCGAAAAACTGGTAAAGGAGCCTGGCATGGCAAAGATCAAACTTAAATATCGAAACACTGAGAGTGGCAATTACCGCCTAACAATTGAAGAATTCCACAAATTTAGGGCGAGCCTTTTGGGTATGGGTGATATTCCGCGAGGGCAGACTACTGATACCACTTCGCACTCAAATGGTAGCACAGGCTTTCCAGCCTGTGCAGGCGCAGGCTAAAGCCTGCGGCTACCAATAATTACCTTTTGATT
>JAGVPN010000244.1 GCA_020052215.1 Syntrophobacterales bacterium | reverse complement strand
CCCAGCGTCGAGTACCATCCCCAGCGCAATCCCGACGGGGAGTTTAAGGCGGCGCAACTGGTGCGGGCCTGCCTGGCCCTCAAGGACCTGTGCCGGGCTTACCAAATTCCCTTGCTGTCCGGCAAGGACAGCATGTACGTGGACGGTCTGTTGCCCGGAGCTTTTGGGGAGATGCACCGGGTGAGCGGCCTGCCTACCCTGTTTTTTACCGCGGTGAGCGTCCTGCCGGATTTGCGCCGGGCCTTGAGCCTGGACTGGAAGCGGCCCGGCGACCTCATCTACCTGGTGGGCGATACCTTACCTGAGCTGGGAGGCTCGGAGTTTTACGAGCTTATGGGGTATGTGGGGCTAAGCGTCCCCCAGGTTAACCCCGGCGCCTTCCTGGCCTACTACCGCCTGGTGGAACAGGCCGGGCAGATGGAACTGCTGGCCTCGGCCCACGGCCTCTACCGGGGTGGTCTGGCGGTGCATCTCGCCCTCTCCAGCCTGACCGCGGGGCTGGGGCTGGAGGTGGACCTGAGCCGGGTGGCTCCCGAATCTCCGGACTACGCCGCGCTCTATGCCGAATCCGCCGGCCGTTTCCTGGTGAGCGTGGACCCGGCCGACGCGATCCGCCTGGAGGATCTCTTTCAGGGGCAGCCTCTCTATCGCCTGGGACGGGTCGGGGGCGATCAAACTTTCAAGATTATCCGGCACGGCCGGACGCTGCTGGAAACTCCCCTGGCCGCCCTGCGGACCGCCTGGGAGCGCCGTTTCGGCGGCTTAGTTTAAGTAATGTTTGTTTTCTGATATAATTTTATAAGGTTAAGGAACCCGAAGACAATAACCTCAGTGTTTAGAGGGCCAGAATATGCATGCGGAAATGTTAGTGTTGCGGTTTTCCGAGGAAGTGGTGGATCAGCCCATTATCTACCGCCTGGTCAAAGATTACGACCTGGAGTTCAACCTCCTCAAGGCCACCATTTATCCCCGGCAAGAGGGGATCATCGTCATGGAGCTTAGGGGCCACCCCAAGAATTTCCGGCGGGGCCTCAAATACCTCCGGGAGGCGGGGGTCAAGGTCCAGCGGGTGGCCCGGGATGTGCGGCGCAACGAGGAGCGCTGCTACCAGTGCGGCACCTGCACCGCGGTTTGTCCCACCGGGGCGCTGTTCGTCCAAAGGCCGGAGATGGCAGTGCTGTTTGACGCCACCAAATGCAGCGCCTGCGAGCTGTGCTGCCCGGTCTGCCCGGCCCGGGCCATGGAGGTCCGGCTCAATCGCAGCACCTTGTAAGTCCGGCCCACTATTTTGCTGCCCTTTTACATCAGTGTCTATTCCGCCGTCGTCGCCTCCATCTATTTCCTGCTCCCCCTCTATTTGAAGAGCAGTCTCCAGTTTACCGGGGGCCAGATCGGGCTGCTCTACGCCGTCCTCAGCCTGAACGCCATCCTGGTATCCTTCCCCGTGGGGGTCATCGGCGACCGTTACCCGGCCCGGATTCTCACCCGGGTCGGCCTGGCGGCCACCGCGGCCAGCCTGTGGGGGCTGGCGATGGTAGGGAGTTTCTGGCCCTTCCTGGCGGTCTTTTTGGCCTTCGGCCTGAGCAGCCAGCTCTTCCGGCTCTCCCTGGACACCCTGCTGTTCAAGGAAGACCAGGGGGATGCGCCCCGGCGCCTGGGCCGCTACAATGCCATGCGCATGGGCGGCATGATGGTGGGGGCCTTTTTGGCGGGCGCGGGGTATTACTGGCTGGATTTTCCCGCCACCCTGAAACTATTCAGCGCCGGGACGCTGATGTTGATTGCGCCCACGGTGTGGCTGCCGCTGACCCGGGGCGTGCGCACCCCCCTCTTCGAGTATGGCCGGGATTTTCTGGCGCCCCCGGTGCTGTTTTTCGCCACCTGGCTCTTTCTCTTCACCCTGCACTGGGGGGCCGAGGCTACCAGCCTGGCGCTGTTCCTGGAGCATAACCTGAAGCTTTCGCCCCTGGGGGTGGGCGCTTACATGGCCGGCGAGTTCGGGGTGGTGGCTCTCACCGCCTATCTCTACGGCCGGTTCTGGGCGCACCGTCTGAAGCCCCTCACCTTTCTGACCCTGGCCCTGATTTTTTCCGGCGTGGGGCATATCATGATGACCTACCCGGTCCTGCCCTGGTCCTTTGCCTGGCGGGCGGTGCACGGGTTCGGCGACGGCCTCATCCTCATGGAGACCTACACCACCATCACCCGGCTGTTTCACGTGGACCGCATCGGCGGCAACGCCTCCCTCATCTCCCTGACCACTACCCTGGGGGTCTTCGCCGGCTCCCTGATCTTCGGCCCCCTGGGTGCGGCCTACGGGTATCAGGTGCCGCTCATCGTCTCCGGCGCCATCAGCCTGGCCCTCCTGCCCCTGGCCTACGCGGGTTTAAGAGAGGGCGCCTAAAATTGTGGGGCGAATCTGAGCGCCGCCCCTGGCCTCAACCGGCCCGGACCAGTTGCGGCAGTGACTTGCCTTAAAGGCTGTTGAAAAACGGGGGGAGTCTCCCTATCCGGTTTAGCCGAACCTTTCTCCTTGACGGATGATGTCGTTATTTCTAAAATATTCGGGGTACCGGGGTGGTTGACCGGCCGGTGACAATGTGCCGATTAACCCTGACTCTTCATAAGAAGGTAAAATATGCGACAGGAAATATACCAATCCGCCATTTGGGGAGGCCGGCAGCGCGGGCCGATACTCATGACAGGCCTGGCGGTGATTTTCATGGTAATCATGGCCGCCGCACCTGCCCCACTACAGGCCGCCAGCCAGGTCGCCGAGATTATGGTCAGCGACAAAGCCGATGCCAGAGGTGTGGTGACACAGCACCAGAGCAAGTTTACCTCCTCTGTCGCTGAAATTTATGGTACCGCCCTCATTGCCGGGGCGAAAAAAGGGAAAGAGGTTACTACAGAACTCTTCTATGTGACGCAGAACTTAAAAGTCCTTTCCATCACCAAAGATTTGCCTAACGACGGAGAGGAAACCCTCACTTTCGCCTTCCCCAAACCTCCCAAAGGCTGGCCGGCAGGTGACTACAAGTTGGTCATCTCCCTTTGGGACGGAGCCACCAAAGCGGTGACTTTCCAGGTAAAATAAACCAGTATCCACCAACCATCCCCTTAATCTCGCCTCAAGGCAAGTCAGCCTCAATTTTTTCTGATGGTGCGAGTTGCTGGCGCCAACCACGACAATTTGCAAACCGGCCACCTCACGCCTACCCGTTGATTTATTTCGGTACGCCAGACCGGAATTGCATTTTATCTGCACCGTAGCCAACCCAGTATGGCGGGAGGAAGGCCTATCGGCCGAAATAGCCGGTGAGGGTGGCGGTGGCCAGGGTCTTGCCCTCCAGAGCCTGCTTGAAGACGGCCAGTCCGGCGCTCTTGCCGATCTCAACCTTGGGGGCGTTCAGGGCATAGAGAGTGAACACGTAAGGGTGGTCGCCGCTGCCCCGGGGAGGTTGCGGGCCGCCATACCCCGTCTCGCCAAACGAATTTTGCAATTCCACTGCGCCCTTCGGCAGCTTTTGGCCGGAGGCTCCCTCAGGGATGGAGGTGATGTCCTTAGGGAGGTCGATCACCAGCCAGTGCACCCAGTTGCGGGCGACGGGATGGGGGTCCACCATGGCCAGGGCGAACGATTGGACGCCCGCCGGGGAGTTGGACCAGCTCAGGGGCACGGAGACGTTTTGGCCTCCGGCTCCGGGCATCACATAGGAGAGGGGAATTTTGCCGCCATCGGTGAAGGCGCTGGATGTTAGCTGCACGGGTTGTCCTCCTGAGCCGCACCCGGCGGGGCAAGTAAGAAAGGCCACGGCCGCGTTGGCCTCAGGTCTCCTCTAGCCGCCGCTTGATGAACTCCGCCCACTTGCTCTCCGGGGCCAGTTCCAGGTAGCGCCGCCAGTGATCCCGGGCTCTGCCGGCATTCCCCAGGGCCTCCAGGACCATGGCCAGGTTGAAGTGAGCGTCGGCAAACTCCGGCTCTCCCTGGATGGCCTTCTTGTAAAAGAGGATGGCGGCATCCAGTTCCCCCTGGCCTTCCATGAGGTTGGCCAGATTGTAGTTGGCTTCGGCGTGATCCGGGTTAATGGCCAGGGCCTGGAGGTAGCGGGAGGCCGCTTCGGTTTCGTGTCCAGTCAGAAAGAAAATCGTACCCAGGTTCACCAGGGCATCCACGTGTTCCGGGACCGCGGCCAGGACTTTTTCGTATTTCTCCCGCGCCTCTGCCAGCCGCCCGGCATCCTCATCTTCCAGGGCCTGGAAAAATAATTCTTCAAACGCCTCCGTGGCCTGGGTCACCGTGGCGCTCTCTCCCCCGTTGAAATCAATGAAGAGTTGCCCGTCGGGAGTAAACCGCCGGCGGTTCTTCCCCAGGATGAGCTGATTTTTGACCAGGGAAATCCGCACCTCCGACAGGGGCTGCTTGAGCCCGGGCATGATCTGCCGCAGCTTGGCCACGCAATTCCTGATCCGGAGCAGCGAAACGCCCTGTAGGCGCAAATCCCGCACCGTCCGGAAGGCCACCAGGCTCTGGAAGTCGAACCAGAGCCGACCCCGGTCCTTTTGCCGGTGGGTGATAAGACCCTGCCGGTCCCAGTAGCGGATCTGGCTTTCGGAGATGCCGGTGAGCCGGGACACCTCCCGATGATCGTAGAGCTGCTTCACTCCAGGAGCCTTTTGAGGCCGGGTTGGCCCAGGGGGCCGCTGGCCGGGCGGCCGTCAGCCTCGCCCCCCAACCCGGGTAAGATCACTCGGTTAAGGGCGAGGCTGAC
>JAGVPN010000413.1 GCA_020052215.1 Syntrophobacterales bacterium | reverse complement strand
GTCACCCCCACCCTAACCCTCCCCCATCAAGGGGGAGGGAACAACTGCGGTTTGCCCTTACCGGCTAATCGAATTTGCCTGATCAGTTCTTTGATCTCCTCCGGCGAATAGACGCGGCCGCACCCCGGGCAGCCGATTTCTATCCCGGTTCACGTAGGTTTGATGACGATGCCGGCTTTATGGCAATGAATACATTTCATCGTGCTAAAAATAAGCGGACAGCTTCGGGAGGGAGTCGTCCACCTGGCGACACTCCCTCAGGAGCCCATTGATATACAGCCAGGTTAAGCTCATGAGAAATTCCGGGCCGTACTTCCGCGCCCCATGGCTGTCAAAGGCCATCTCCGAGCCGGCCGGGCCATAGCTGAACCGGAAAGACAGGTCGCCCAACAGGGGCCAGGCCACCTGCCAGGACGCGCCGGTCTGGGCGAAAGCCCCGCAATCCATCCGCCGCACGGCCACCTCCACCACTTCGGGGGTCACCTTTTCCAGGATTTCCTCCCGGGCCCCCAGGGACACCTCCTGCACGGGGCCGGCCCCCTCCGGGGCAAAATCCCCGAAAGGCAGCCACTCCGGACCGGGACCGATATTCGCCAGGGAAAACTGCCCCCGGCCATAGCGGGCCAGCAGGGCCACATAATCCCAGGCAAAGACGTAGGCGTCCTCGGTGGGGACCGTTAGGCTCTTCCGGGCATAAAAGACCCGGAGGTCCGTGCCGAACTCGGGGTCCTGGTCGAAGAGCAGGAAGACCTCCAGGGGGCGGAAGGGCGTCACCCGCAGCACCCACTGAATGGTGGCGTAGGGGCGGCCGGGCACCAGTTCCCCCCGGAACAGCCCGGCCAGGGCGTTAGGGTCAATCCCCGCCAACCCGGCCAGGTCCTGGCGGTACTTTTTGCGGACGTACTGGCGGATCTGGGCCTCCCAGCCGCCGCCGGCCTCAAAATGCCCCAGGGTCACCAGGTCGTAAGGAAAATCCAGGGAGAGTTTGTCCGGGTTCAGATTTTTTTGCCCTCCACCCGCTTGTTGAACTTCGCGGCATCAATTATAAAACGTTCGTGGACGGCCTCGCCAATCTTTTCTTTCTCGTCAAACCCCTCCACCTTGAAGGTGATCTTCCGGCCTTCCACCTGGGTAATCTCGGTGACGACCCGGACTTCCATGCCCAGGGGGGTGGGGGCGGTATGTTTCAGGTTCATGGAGATCCCCACCGAGGTTTCCCCGGGAGCCAGGTGGGGGGCCATCAAGGCGGCGCTCACCCCCTCGAACAACCCTCCCAGGAAGGGGGTGCCGAAGACATCGGGAACTTTGGGAAAGAATTTTTGGGCGGTGTGCTCCGGGCCGGTTTTGAGCCGCATTTCATGGGTCATACCCACAGTAAGTGCCATAAGACCTCCTTGCATCGAATTGTTCATTTTATACAAAAAAGCAATCAAAAGACTATTATTTGTCATTCTGAGCGCAGCGAAGAATCTCTCTTTTTAACCCGCCGAGATTCTTCACTCCGCTGCGCTCCGTTCAGAATGACATGAATATTCAATGTCTTTTGACTGCAACTTGGCATTATTCATCAGAAATATTTAAGAAATTTTTCCTTTCACTCTTCCCGGGGGTATGGTTTATCCCCGGCCCCGGCCCGCCTTATCGCCCGGCCTTGGGCGTCAACTCCAGAAGCCCGTAGGGCGGGAAAGCGAAGCGCATCCCGCCTTTCTCATTACCACGTCTCCCTTGCTCAGGCTCGTTCCCAAGCTCCGGCTTGGGAACGAAATTGTGTTCCAAGCTCTGCTTGGCCAGGTGCCGATATTATCTTTAGACTTTAATTCTTGCCAAGCAGAGCTTGGCGAGAAAGCGGGTTCCCAAGCAGGAGCTTGGGAACCAGGATTAACTCCATTCCCCGGCCTCACCGCCCGGCTTTGGGGGTCAACTCCAGCAAGGCGGCGATCTGCCCGGCCAGGTCCGCGGTTTTCTCCTCCGGCTTCTCGGTTTTAGGCGTGAGCAGTTGGGGCCGGTTCTGGAAGGCGGCCTTGGGCGTCACTTCGAATTCCGGCGGGAAGGCGTCTTCGAAGTACATCTGCTGGAAGCCGATGAATTTCAGGTGGTGGGCGGTGGCGTCCAGCACCGGGGTTTCGTCCCGGCCCAGCAAACCTTCCGCCAGGGCAGCCCTAAGGCCGGCCAGGGATTCGCCTCCCTGGGTGCAGGCGATATGGCCGTGGCGGTTGGCCAGGAGCATGGAGTCCATGATCTCCTGTTCGCTGACCTGGACCACGGCCACCGAGCCGGCCCCGGCCCGGCGGTGATACTCCAGAACCAGGCGGATCACCCGGGGCATGGACACGGGGTTGCCGATCATGGCGGCCTGGGCCACGGATGGTTGCACCGTTACCGGCACGAAGACCCGCTTGGTTTTATCGGGCTCCAGGTAGTAGCGGAACACCGGGTCGGCGTGGCGGGACTGGACCCCGATGACCCGGGGCAGGGTTTCGATGATCCCTAATTCGTGGAGGCGGAGAAACCCGGCCATGATGGCGGTGATGTTGCCGGCGTTGCCGATGGGCACCACCACGGTTTTTTTCGAAAGGTCGTAATCAAAGGTTTGGGCGATCTCATACGCATAAGACTCCTGGCCCCGGATGCGCCAGGAGTTTTTGGAATTGAGCAGGGCCACCTGGTAGTTGTCCGCCAGGGCCTCCACCACCTTCATGCAGTCATCGAAGACCCCGGGGATCTCCAAGACCCGGGCGCCGCTGCCCAACGGCTGGGCCAACTGCTGGGGCGTGACCTTGCCGTGGGGCAGGATCACCGCCGAGGCCACCTTCTCCCCCAGATAGGAGGAATAAAGCGCCGCCGAGGCCGAGGTGTCGCCGGTGGAGGCGCAGATGGCGAGCACACGGCCGGCGCCGGGCTGCTTCACCAGGAAGTTGAGGTAGCTCAAGGCCGCAGCCATGCCCCGGTCCTTGAAGGAGGCGCTGGGGTTCTGGCCGTCGTTCTTGAAATAAAAAGGCGCTCCCACCTCCGCCCGGAGGTCGGCGTTGGCCGCCACCTGGGGGGTGTGGCCTTCGCCCAGGTAGATGATGTCCGCCAGCGGAATCACCGGGGCGATGAGTTCGTAGTACCGGAAAATGCCGCTCAGGGCCGGGAGGTTGAGCATCCGGCGGTAATCGAACAGCCGCCGCCAGAAGGCCCCGGGGCGCTCGGCCAGACGCGCTGCATTTTTATCCTCCAGCATGAACAAACCCCGGCAATGGGGGCAGGTGTAGAGCAGCTCGGTAATAGCAAATTCAGCGCCGCATTCCAGGCAGCGGTAAACCATCTCCCCGGTGGGACCGGGGATGAGGTGGGGCCGGATGTCGTCGGGAATTGTTCGGGTTTCACTGCGCCTCCGGTGTTATTTATCCTAACATTCAATCAAAAGGTCGCCTACTCTTAACCTCACGAAGCAGCCCGTTAGATTCCCTAACCCAATGTCTGCCTTTACAATCTGTAAACTCTAATTCTACTTTAGGTATGTCTGGAAATATTCCCGTTTTTAGATTATATTTTGAAACGTTTTCCTCTACCCTTTGGTCAGGTCCTAATGTTCCAATAACCATTTCAATATGTTTGCCTGAATCAGGTTTAAAAGTTACACCCATTGGCCCAAAATAAACTACTAAATAGTATATAGGTTCATAACCTTTATTCTGAATTATGAGGGTTTCTCCATCAATCCACGCGGAAATCCTTCTCTCGGTATAATTATCCCTTTCTTTTTTCTCATCTTCTCGTTTTGCGATCTCGCCACGAAGAAGGAAATAATAAATTATAAATGTAGCGACAGTGCCTATTGCAGCAAACCAAGTAGGAACATCGCCCCATTTTATTGATGAGAGATCCATATTTCAAATAGTCGGCGGGCACGGAGGCCCGCCCCACCAATATTAATTCACCGGCGAGACGCCGGTGCCACCGATTCAGGTAGTCAAATGATACTTCTTCAGCTTATATTGCAACAAACTCTTGGTGATGCCTAATAATTCCGCGGCCCGGACCTGGATCTGGCCGCTTTTTTCCAGGGCCCGGCGGATCATCTGCTCCTCAATGGAATCCAGGGCTTCGGGCAATGGGGTGTTCAGGGGGATGAAGCGGTCAATGTCCAGCCGGGACTCG
>JAGVPN010000188.1 GCA_020052215.1 Syntrophobacterales bacterium | reverse complement strand
GCTATGGACTATCTTGATATTAACCCACAAGCGGTATTGCCCCTGACGACAGCCAAGGCAGAGATGGCCCGCAAGGCTATTGCGGCTGGGGCCATGGATGCAGCCCAACACGGCTACTCGCATCAAACGCAAGGCTACACTCGCGGCTGGTACACTGAATACGATGGCCTGGATTACGATAGCCAGATGAATAAGACTAAGAACGGGAAAGTATTTCTTGAAAAGATCCTCGACACGGAGATCAAAACCTTTGTTCCGCCATATAACAGTTATGACGCCAATACGCTAAAGGTTCTGGAAAAATTAAATTTTCAATGTCTCTCTGCAAGCTTAAGGGGGCAAACAGTTCCTTCCAGTTCGTTAAAAATTTTACCTGAGACCTGTACCTTAGCTCAATTGCGGGATGTCATCCATTATGCTCGAAAAAATGTAGATTACCATCCCATTATCTGCGTAATGTTTCATCAATATGATTTTGTCGGCATTGATGACACTATGGAAGCGGAAAAAATATATCGCAAGGTTACTATCGAGGAATTTAGGGAATTGTTGTCCTGGATTGCTTCGCAAAATGACCTGCGCATACGGTCAATCAGCCAACTCCTCCAGGAGAATATTGATCTGAGCATGGAACGGTTCATAAACAATAAATATTATCTTGAATTAGTTCATCTAAAACCGGCCTGGTGGCCGCCGCATTATGGGATTTATTTACCTGCCGACACTGCTTTTAACATTCGGTTAAGAAATTTATTTTTTAACATAACGATTCCACGCATAAAAAATATTATATATATTGGTACATTTTACTTAACAATATTAATAATATGTTTGATCGCTACTTATTTAGTGAGTTTAATTTTCTTTTCACTCTTACGCATAATTGATAAAATCTGCAAATATCTCGGCCTTATCATTGTATGCAGCCTCTTTTTCTATATGATATTTACCGCGAAAATCGAATATAAGAAGCTGGCGATCATGGTTGGCGCCTTAGGTGTATCTTTAGGCATATGGCTATCCTGGTTAAGATGGAAGAAATCAGGGGCAGGGAAGACCGGGGACTAGGGGAACTGCCGTTGTGGTCCCTACGCCCCTGAGCAAACAATCCGGCGGCAAAGGTTGAGACCAGGCAAGGGGGTTTTCATACCAAGTTGCGGTCAAAAAACTATGAACATTCATGTCATTCTGAACGGAGCGTAACGGAGTGAAGGATCTCGGCGGATTAAACAGAGAGATTCTTCGCTACGCTCAGAATGACAAAAATAGTCTTTTGATTGCTTATTGGTATCAGACGCTGATGATGCCGAGGGGCTCTTGGCCGGCTGCCCAATTCATCTCAACCTGGATAGGAGGCCTTGATCTCCTTACTCTTTCAAATCCCAGGGAACTTCTACGAGATCGGCTGGACCGGATTCCCCCTTGTTCAATTTTTGCCAAGCCTTCTTGATGACCCCTTCTTTGCACTTTATCTTTAAGTATAACTTGGCCCCCTCATCACTGAGGGTTTCATACTGCAGAGAGGTCTTATCGGGAGTCTGACTCACGGTTTGTTCCGGCAACACGATATCTTTGTAAAGGGTAACCGGCCCCAAGACCGTCGCCGGAAACCGGCTATCTCTCATAAAGACGCTGATATTGACATTGTGCAAGGGAATATCATTGGTGTTGGTAATCCGATATTCCCGCCTGCCTTCAGGAGAGGAAACCACCACGTAGTTAAAACCCGCATCCAGTTGGCTGGCGGCCGAAAGCGGCACGGGGGTGAGAGGATGGGCCTTCGGGGCCGGCGGGCAAGCCAAAACCGGCGTCGGTTTAGGGGCGCGACGGCGTTTGGATCGCCGCACTGGCTGGCAAACTGGGGGCTCGGGCGCCTTGGCCAGGATGAAAGGAAAAAAATACAGGTCGCCGGTATAAATCCTGGGACCATCGGCGCAGCCAAAATTAATGGCATAAACCCCGGCTTCTAATTTATGTTCCGGCACGGCGCGATACCACCCGGGCTTATTGGCCACCGGGGTTATGTGCAAGGGGATATCATTCTCGACACACCATAGGTTTATCGGCACCGGCTCATCATAATTCACATGATAGACTTTATTGAAAATGGCGGGGCTAACCTTGGCGGGATTGAGATCAAAGGAGTTCGCCGGCATCGTTTCGATATATGCCAGTTTAGCCAGCCGCATCGTCGCTCCGGCGGTTTCGGGATCGAATATCGTTATGGTCATGGGCTCGATGTCCAGCCTGGTTTGGGGTTGGGCGGGAATTCCATAGAGGCCGGATTTGTCGGGCCCCCAGGAGAAGGCGGTTTTAAAGGTGAGGTCAGCCTTCGGTACACTTAAGGTCTTGGGGCCTTGGGTGACATACATTTCATAGTATGTCGGCGTTTTAGATGATTTTTGGGGTTTTCCGGCTATAGCCATAGACCTGGAATTCAACATCCCAAGACAAAACAAGGTCAAAACCGCTATCAGGAATTCTTTTTTTAAAGTCCTCATGGCGCCATCCTTTATCGGTAAGACACGGCAATGTTTCCAGGTACCGCTGTTATGAGGGAGCGCGATCATTTTCTCTCTGTTTGCCCGGATTAACCTGAACCGGCGCCCATATAGCCATCTTGAGTTGCAAAATAAAGCCAGGCTTACGGCCGGCATGATGGTGCATGTCCCATTACCTGATCGTCACCGATTCGCTAGCGAAAAGTTGCTTTGCCAAGTTCGCATTGAGGGTCCTCAGGATCGAATACTCCTCCACCGCCGATACCAAATCGCCCATAGCGCGATAGGCGATGGCCAGGTGATAGTGCCCCATGGCATTATCAGGACTGACCCCGATGGCCGCCTTATACGATTTGATCGCTTCTGGATAGCGACCGAGATACATATAGGTCTCGCCCAACTGGTAATAGGCCTCCAAGTCCTGAGGCTTGATCTCAATAGACCTTCTCAGGGTCTCCAGGCGGTTCTGACAGCTGCTGAGTCCATCCTTCACCAGTTCCAGATTATTGCGCATGTTGGGGAAATCAGGGGTTATTTGAATAGATCGGCTCAAGAACGTCAAGGCTTCCTGATAATAACCGAGTTGACTGGCCGGCGCCGCCGGCTCCCGTTGCCCGTTAGCCGAGGGGAGGCTGGTGAGCAATGGCCGGCTGAAAGCCATGGCTGCCTCGTGCCAGCGGCCCAGGAGAATGGACACTAGCCCCAAAAGGTACTGGCCTTCAGGGAGATTGGGTTGGCAGGCGATGGCCTGTTTCAAGGTTGCGGCCATCTCTTCCCAGCGCTCCTCCTGATCCAGGACTTGCCCCAAGTCTTCAGAAGCTCTGTCCGGATCCTTCAGCCTAACCGCCTGTTGAAAAGCCCGGGCTGCTTCTTGCCAGCGTCCCAGCAAGCTGTAAACCACCCCCAGGCTACCGTAAGCCTCCCAGTCCTCGGGCTTGAGGGCAATTACCTGTTGAAAAGCCGCGAGGGCTTCCTCCCAGCGACCCAACTGGCCATACATCACCCCAAGATTGCGGTGTGTGTCAATTTCATCAGGTTCGCAGGCCAACGACTGTTGAAAAACACTGAGGGCCTCCGGCCACCGCCCTTGGTGAGCATACACCTTGCCCAGGTAACGGACTACCTTGACCGCATCAGGTTTGAGGGCCAGGGCTTGTTGAAAAGCACCCAGGGCCTCCGGCCATAGGTTCAACAGGCAGTTCACGATTCCTAACCGGCAATGAGCTTCGGGATCATCCGGCCTGATCTTAAGCATCTGGGTAAGGACTCGCCGGGCCTCCTGCCAATTACCTAGCCGAGTATAAGCTATCGCGGCATTGTACTGGCTGTCCGCATCACCCGGCTTCATAACCAAAGCCTGATCTAAGGCGCTGAGGGCCTCTGGCCAACTACCCAGCTGGCCATACACCACCCCCAGGTTACTGTAGGCCCGGGCAAAATCGGGCTTCAGCCTGACAGCCTCCTTCAAGAACAGCATGGCTTCCTGGTAATGATGGGTCTGGCTATGAGCCACTCCCAGATTACAATAGGCTTCGGCAAAGTCAGGCTTGCACTGGATGGCCTTTTTATAGCTGGCGATCGCGTCATCCCAGCGCCCCATTTCGCTATAAGCCAACCCCACGAAGTAATGGGCCTCAGCGTCGTTGGGCTTGCCCTCCTTCCCCAAGGTCGGGAGCGGGCGGGCGGGCGAGGCAATTGAGGCCATTTCCGGTGATGGCTCCTCCACCCCTGAGGTGAAGAAAGGTGAGGGGACGGCCGCAGTTGCTCTCGGTCTCCCCGGCTCCGCCATCTCATGGGGCGCCGCTGCGGCATAAAGGGCCTTCGCCGAGATCGGCGACCTTACCGGGGGAACCTCCAAGGATGGCGCCTGCCGTGGTGTGGGTGCTCCTGCCAGGGGCGGCTCCTGAAAAGCCACCCGGCCCTCCCCAAGCGGCTGCAAACGGCTCAGAAATTCAGGGATGGCTGTATCCGTCTGTCGCGGGGGAACTCCACCGGCAACCTGAGCCGCCTCCACCATGTCCACCGTATGCACCGGAGGCGGGGGAGCCGTGATCTGCTTCAAGGCCCAGGCCGCCACCTGGCAGACCCCTTCCCCGGAATCTTTGAGAGCGGCCTTGAGAGGTTCTACGGCCGAGCCATCCCTGATCTCGCCCAAGGCTTCGGCAGCGCGGTAGCGCACGCCCTCGTCGGGGTCCTGCAATAAGGCGATGAGGTGAGCCACCGCTCGGGGGTCTTTGATTGCTCCCAGGGCCCAGGTCGCCCAAAATCTGACATTGCGATTCCGATCTCTCAAGACATTGATCAGGGGCGAAACCGCCATGAAGTCTTTGATCTCTCCCAAGGTCCGGGCCGCTTTGGCCCTGACCGAGGGATCATCTGAGTTCAGGGAAGTCACCAGAGGCTTGGCGGGGTCGGTTTGGCCTGCTCTATCCAGGTTGAAGTCCGCGCCGTTATCCCCGGTTGATTGGCCTGATTGCCCGGCATTGCCATCCTTCTTGCCCTTTGACTTCCAGGACAGTATCCCCAAAAAGGCCGGGCCAGCCAGCAACCATCCGGTCCAGGCCCAATGATGACTTATCGGGGAGAAGAGATGGGCCCATGTACTCCATTCTGGGGAAATCAGGTTCAAGATTACCATTATGTGCCTCCTTGGATCAGGGATGGCCCTAATCCAGGCTTTTTGATAAACCCACTATCCGGTGATTTCGGGAATATCGGGTGGACCGCTGGCCACCATGGTGTGTAAGCGATCCATTTCTTCCCGGCTCACGGTTCCCAAAACCAGCAACCCCCCACCGTAGACCAAAAGCCCGATGGAAATGGATAGTAACAGATTCAAATCCCTGGCCAGGTAAACCGCCAATCCCATAATAATCCCTATGAGGACGGGCGAGGCCACGAGTTTTATCAAGGCGCCGATACGCAGGTATCGGCGCAATTGCAAACCGTAGAGGATAATGCCAAAGATTCCCTGGGTGGTCACAATAGCCCAACACGCGCCAAGGTAGGAGAAGGCTGAAATAAAGAGGAGATTGCCGGTCACGTGGATGCCGGCGGTGAGCCAGGTCAACCACAGCAGAGGCCGCTCCTCGTTCCGGGCAATCAACACATTGGTACAGGCATAATTCCAGAAGCTGAACAAGAGGGGCAAAGAGAGAATCTGGAGCGCCGGAGCTGAGGGCAGGAAAGACTCGCCATAGAGAAACACCACGATGGGACGGGCCAGAACTGCCGTAATAACCACCAGGGGAACCGCCAGGATGAACAAGTATTTCAGGGTGAAGCGCAGAGTGCGCACGAAGCCGCCCACCGACCTGACAAAAAGCTGACTCATCAGGGGCAGGAAGGCCCCCATGATGGCCGCGGGGATCAACGTCAGGTTATCGAAAAGCCTCAAGGCTGCGGCAAAATATCCGATTTCCGTGGCCCCGGTGAACAGCTTCAGAACGACGATGCCGATTTGATTGCTGAAATACAGAGACAGCAGGATGCCGGCAAAGGGCGTGGCTGCGGTAACGTGACTCCAGAGAACCCGCCAATTCCAGGTCAACCTTCCCAGGGGGGCGATTCGGACCAGGATGAAGACCCCGATGATCGCCGCTACCGTCACATTGACCAGTTGCACTAATAACACCCCCGGCAAGCGCCACCCGGCATACAGAACCAGGAGACCCAGCAAGAGGTTGCTCAGCGAGAACAGGAGGCGCACCGCCAGTTCGAATTCCGGCCTTTGATTGGCCCGGAAAAAGGCGTTCAGAAATTCCATGAACGAAAACATCAGGGTGAAAGCGGCCGCGAGAACCAAGATCGTGAAATCGGTTCTGCCGGTAACCGCTAAGGCAATGATAAAGAGGCCCAGGACCCCTAGTGAGATGAGCCCCTTGACCGCGCCGACACCCCAGAGATAATGACGGGTGCCGGCAGGCTCGCGACCCACTTCCCGCTGGACCAGATTCTCGAACCCAAACCTGGCAGGTATGACGACAAAATTGGCCACAGCCAGGGCAAAGGCGTAAAGTCCTACCTCCCCGGCTCCCAAAAAGCGGGCGACCAAGGCAAAGAAAACCACCCCGAAGGCTTTGGTAATAATCTCGACGGCAACCAGCAAGAGACTGTTGCGAACAAACCGTGGGGTGGTCATGATGCTCCCATGTTCAGATCTCGACTCCATGCCGGCCTCTAACCAGGCGGGGGAGATGGTAAGCGGGAATGTCTGGCGCCGGCTCATGGTGTTCCCAATCAGACATTGATGGTCTTAACGATCCCTGGAAATGAAGTTGCCGCCGCTGATTTGCCAAAACGCCACACACACACGGCCAGACCCAGGAAGCACCATAACGGGCGGTTTTGCGTCCAGATGCTGTAATCCACCTGGGCATGGATGAGAAAAGCTATCAGGCCGAAGAACAGGCCTCCCGCCACACTGAGGATAAACGGATCAGGGGAGCGCATGGCGGAAATCAAACCCGCCATCGCTTGGGCGAGAAAGATTAAGAAGCAGATCAGGCCCACCAGGCCGATCTCGCCGCCAATAAACAAAAAGAGGTTGTGGACCGGCGAGTTCCAGGCGGCCACAATCTGTTCCCGGGTGAAATCATACTGTCTGGAAGCATGGGTGAAGTTGTTTAACCCTACCCCGAAGAAGGGATGGTGGCGAATCATGTCGCCCGCAATTAAGGCCAACGGCCAACGGCCATAGGCGGTCTTTTCGGTGCGGGTCAAGCCTTTTTCAATGGGATTGGGAATTACCATCAGCAACGCCGTCAATAACAAAGCCCCTGCCAGCGTCATGAAAAAGGCTCGGGTCAGGCCGAAACGCCGGGCTCCATGGAAGATTATCAGGGCCATGATCCCTAGTCCCGAACCGATGATCCCCCCCCGGGAAAATGTCACGCTCAGCCCGGCCAGCTGCAGGAATACCGCCACGGCCAGGAAGAAGCGAATGCGCCCGGGCATCGGGCAAAACAGGAGGCTCAGACTCAAGGGGAGCATCAGGTCAAAGAACAGGGCCAGGTTGTTGGGGTGGCCGATGAGTCCGCCTACCCGGGAGACAACCTCCAGGCCCGCAAAACCGTATAACGTCCTGGCAGCGCCGAAAAAATCGAGCCCCAGGGAAGACCCGGTGAGATACTGGGCCAGGGCGATTACTCCCTGGAAGGCCGAAGAAAAAATCAGGAGAACCAGAACCAGGCGAAATTCGCGCAGTTGCCGGATTTCGCTGGCGACATAGATGAAAATCAGCATGGAGGTGCCCAGGGCAAAGACGTCAAAGGCCGCAAACAGCTTATCTATAGCCCCCAGGGCAGCAATGGCCGCGGCCCCGAAAACCCCGAGCAGGGGCAACAGCCCCCGGGTGGATATGGGGGCGGGCTCCTGTCCCACCACCCGACGCACGGCCCAGATCACATAGAGGGCGGTGAGGGGCAGGAGACTGAGATGAATGGGAAACCCGAAGGTGGAGATGCCGTAAGGAGATGGATGAAAGTCGAAGTGCTTGCCGATCCAGACCGGCAGGGCCAGGACAAATAAGATCAGAAAGTAGTCTTTCTTATCCTTGGCCATCAGAGACGTCGTCGCGACCATGGCCCCCAGGAAGATAAAGGCGAACCACTTGAACTTGAGTTGCATCCCCAGCAAGAAGAGAACCCCGAGGCACACTCCCGTCAACAACCACCAGAAGCTGAGGCCGGATTGGACGGAATGGGGTTTTTCTGTGGTCCAAGTCGCGTTCATTTTAGAGTTCCGGTATAGAGGCGAAGACTGGACGGTCCAAATAGCGCTCCACGTCTTCCGGGATCTTGAGGGAATCATCCCAGTATTCCAGGAAGAAGGCGAGACTTAAGCTGACTACCACGGAGAATACCAGGCCTAAGGCCAGGTTGAGCAATAGATTGGGAAACATCGGTCTCAGCGGCACCGCCGCCAGACTCAGGATCTTGGCGTTTTCCAGGCGTTGGTCGGTATTCTGGGCCAGAAGGCTGTCCTGGTATTTCTTCAGGAGTACGGACAAGATCGCCTGCTTGGTATCGATGTCCCGTTCCAGATTCCCCAGGTCCATTTCGGCGAGGGGCAGTTGTTCCAGCTGAGCCTTCATATCTTTAAGGGTCTGATTGATGGCCTGTTCTTCCGCTTGCAGTTCCCGAAGCTTGGCCAGATCCCGCTCCAATAAGGTGCTCACATGATCTTTGATCTGCTTGCGAATTACACCTATCTGTTCCGTAATGACCTGGTACTGGCGACTTTCCGGAGTGTAGCGTTGCAGCACGGTTTTT
>JAGVPN010000225.1 GCA_020052215.1 Syntrophobacterales bacterium | reverse complement strand
GGTAATTCTGGCTTTATGGTCGCAACCACCGTAGGGGCGGTTCGCGAACCGCCCCTACAATTCGGATTATTACTTGTTTGACGGCAACTTGGTATTACTTCATCCAGGGGGCGATGATCTGCCGGGCGAGGTTGATGGGAATGGCAAAGCCGATACCCTGACCCTGGGCGGAGATCATGGAGTTGATGCCCACCACCTGGCCGTTGATGTCCAGCAAAGGCCCGCCGCTGTTGCCGGGGTTGATGGAGGCGTCCGTCTGGATAAAGTCCCCGTAGGTGCCCCGGCCCAGACCCCGGCGCCCGGTGGCGCTGATGATGCCCACGGTCATGGTCTTTTCCAGCCCGAAGGGGCTGCCGATGGCAATAGCCCACTGTCCCACCCGGATCTTGGTGGAATCCCCCAGTTTTGCCGATCGCAGGCCCGTTACCGGCACGTGGACCAGGGCAATATCAAACCGGGGGTCGGCCCCCACCAGCCGGCCCGTCACTTCCCGGCCGTCGTTCAGGTGCACCAGGAGTTGCTGGGAGCCGGCCACCACGTGGTTGTTGGTGAGGATGTAGCCCCGGTTGTCGATGATGACGCCGGAGCCCTGGCCCACCAGGCGCCGCCGGATGGGCTGCCCGCCCATCTCCCGGAACATGCCCTCAAAGGGCGTGCCCCGGTAAAAATCCTCAGGGACGCCCATAGGTTGCATCGTCACCACCCGGATGGCCTTGAGGCTTACCACCGACGGCATCACCTGTGCGGCTACCCGGATGAAGTCATCTTGCAGCCCCAAGGCGGTGGCGGCCAGGGCCGGGGCCGGCGGGGAGGTGCCCAGCAGCAGGAGCGCCGCCAGGCCCAAAGCCAGCCATAACTGTTTTAAATGCAGACGCATGTATGTCCCCCAGTAAGTTTCTTTCAGCTTGTCTATTGTGGCGTTTCAGGAAAACCTTCAAAAAGAAAAACCTCTTGTTCCCTCCCCCTTGATGGGGTCAGGGTGGGGGTGACAAAGCTATAAACAGATACAAAGCCTTATCCCCCTCCCCCTAACCCCCTCCCACCAGGGGAGGGGGGATTCTAAGACCATAACTTATTGAAGATACTTCTGAAACATGACACTAGTGTTTAGGCCTGATTCGTCCTGCCGATCCGCCCTTTAGATCAAAAGCCGCAGGGGGGGCGGTGCAGATTCCGGGGGCGGGCCGATAACGTTAAGGACCTCCGCCGGGATCAGGCTGTCGGCCAGGGCCATGAACGGCAGTCCCTGGGCGGTGTCGGCCGCGGCGTCGGGCCCGGAATGCCGCACCCCCGCATCGCCGCCGATGGCCAGAGCCACCGCGGGAGCCGCCGGCGTATGCCGGGTCCAGAAGACCTGGAGGTCGCACGGGACTCCGGGGGCGTCCCCCGACCAGCCCACCAGGGTGCGGACTTCCCCCTGGGGATACGTGAGGGTCAGGGCCGGGCCTCGCCAGATGGGGGAGAGCACCGCCAGGCGCTGCCGGGGCAGGCCCTGGGGCACGTTGCTCCCTGGCCGCACTTCATATTCCAGATACTGCTGCATGCCTTTCTGATATTTCTCCCTGTCTGGATTGGAATTTAAGGTATTTCTCTGCCAAAGCCGTCAAAGCCGCATTCAGCCTTGAAAAGGATTGGTGGCGCAGGCTTTCAGCCGGTGCAGACCTATGGCGCGTTTCACGGGCCGCTTGATGGTGCGTAAAACGCACCCTTGCAAAATTTTTCAATGTAGTTGAACATGAGCCTGTGGCTCACCCGTGGGCTATGAAAAGATATGGTGCACAGGCTTTCCAGCCTGTGCCGGGACAGCCGGGGGCGGCTGTCCTACCTTTTTGCTTTACGGTCTTGGCGTGAAACGCTTTCATGCCTCGTTGTGTACTGGAAGAAATGACCGTTGGTAGATCACTGACTCGTTTCTTAAATATATCATTTTCTTCCCGGCGCGGTTTTTCGGGGAAAAAGCGCCTGGGGCGGCCTCCGAAACCACAACCCTCAGTCCGACTCCCGGCAATCGATCAGGACCTTGAGCACCCCGGGGCGCTGGGCCCAGGCCAGGGCCTCCAGACCCCGGGACAGGGGGAAGGTGCGGTCGATGAGGGGCCGGGGATCAACCCGGCCATCCCTAAGGAGTCGCAGGGCGCCGGCAAAGGGCCCGCAGCGGCACCCCACCAGGTTGACCTCGGGGACCACCAGGACCGCCGGGTCCAGGGGATACCGGCCCACGTAGGTGCTCTTCATGACCACTGTGCCCCGAGGCCGGACGCGGGAGAGGGCCAGGTCCAGACCGGCGGGGCTGCCGCTGGCTTCCACCACGGTGTCGTAGTCCCCGGCGGGGAGGTCCGCGGAAAGATAGGTGGCGACCCCCCGGGGGCGGGCCAGGGCCAGGTGCTCCGGGTGGTGCCCCGCCAGGTGGACCTCGGCCCCGCTCAGAGCCAGGACCCAGGAGACCTGGAGGCCCAGGGGGCCGTCTCCCACCACCAGGACCCGGGCCGAGGGCGACACGGGGGCAACTTCCATCACCCGCAGGGCCGCGGCCAGGGGTTCGGTGAAGACCGCAAAAACCTCGGGGACCTCCGGGGGCACGGCATGGAGGTTGGCCGCGGGCAGGGTGAGGTATGGGGCAAAGGCGCCGTCCTGGTCCTTGAGCCCCAATACCCGGCGCTGCCGGCAGTGCCCGGCCAGGCCCCGGCGGCAGAGATCGCAGGCCCCGCAGCCGATATTGATCTCCCCCACCACCCGCCGGCCCAGCCAGGGGGAATCCTTAGGCGCGGCCACCTTGCCCACGAACTCGTGGCCCATGATCCCCTTAAAGCCGTGGTAGCCTTTCAGGACCTCCAGGTCGGTGCGGCAGATGCCGGCCAGATGGACGCGCACCACAACCTCGCCGGGGCCGGGTACGGGCCGGGGCACTTCCTTGATCGCCGGTTGTTCGTCAAAATAAAGGGCACGCATAAGAGCTATCAGCCTTCAGCAGTCAGCTTTCAGCCAAAACCGCGGCTGGTTAAAGTTATCCTCCGGTTGCCAAGTTCTGGTCTGAAAATTTCTTTAAATCGGTGGCACAGGCTTTCCAGCCTGTGCCAAAGTACCAGGTTAGGTCTGCACAGCCTGGAAAGGCTGTGCCACCAGTCAATACCACCTTTTCAGCCTTAACGGGTGGGCCAACGCCCATGAGCAACTGGTCTGAAAAATCTTCCGTAGGGTGCGTCTTACGCACCATTAGCTTATGCCGGCGGGGGGCCCAGAGGCCCGCCCCACGGACTTTTCATGCTTTACGGGTGAGCCCAGGGTCAGGAGCGCTGTCCAAAAAAGGTTAGCCCGGTTCAAAAAATAAACCTCTACCGGTGCGTCGGACGCACCCTACGCCCCTGCCTCCTGCAACACCTCCAGGGTCTGGGCCACCGTGCTCTCCCAACTGAGTCCGGCCACCGCCTGGGCCGCGGCCCGGTGCACCTCAGGGTCCCGGCCCCGGGCCAGAAAAGCCGCCAGCGCGTCCCCCAGGCCGGCGATATCGTCCGGCTGCGGGAGGATGACGCCGTTCTCCCCGGGGGTGATGAATTCCGCCGCCCCGTTGGCCGCGGTGGTGACCGCAGGCAGGCCGCAGGCCAGGGCCTCCAGCACCACGTTGCTGCACGGGTCATAGAGGGTGGGCAGGGCCAGCACCGCCGCGGCCTGATAAAACGGCGCGGTCTCGGTCACCGGTCCCCAGAATTTGACCCGGTGGGCCACCCCTAACCGTTCCGCCGCCCGGCGGTAGAAGCCGATATGGCCTTTGCCCACCACCCACAAATGACTGCTCTTATCGGTTAGACTGCCGAACGCCTGCAAAAGATAAGTCAAACCTTTCCGTTCAAAGCCCGAACCTGCAAATAACACTACGGGGCC
>JAGVPN010000334.1 GCA_020052215.1 Syntrophobacterales bacterium | reverse complement strand
TCCTTGACCTGGATCGTGGTCGCCTTACGCCGGGCTTCTTGCAGTTTCTTGCTCTGCTCATACTTGAACTTGCCGTAATCCATGATGCGGCACACCGGCGGGGCGGCCTGGGGTGCAACCTCCACCAGGTCCAGGTGCGCCTCGGCTGCCAGGGCTAAGGCCTCTTTGATGGCCATCACGCCGACCTGTGCTCCGTCGGCGCTGATCAGCCGCACTTCCGGCACCCTGATCTGCTCGTTAATCCGCACTCTTTGCTGCTTCTGTATGGCCGTCACCTCCTGTATTGGTAAAGATGTTTATGGGTTAATGGATAACCTCTATCTCGTGTGCGTCCGAAAAGTTCTTCTGTTCCCTCCCCCTAACCCTCTCCCACCAGGGGAGGGGGAAGAACCGGGGTAAACTTTTATAAGGTATTTCCAAGGCATACCACCAGTTATTACCGTTCCATTACTATTGCGGCCCCATCGGCCCTATACCGGCAATTCCGCTTCCATGCACATCTAGGTGTAGAGGCCATCACCATTTTTTGTAGCTTTCGGGCTAACGGTTTAGAGGCCTGGGGACGGAGTCCGGGACTCCTCCGTAAGGCGCTGGATAAACGCCTCCAGGGAAACGCCCTTCAACTCCGTGCCGTCCCGCAGGCGGGGCGCCAGGGTGCGGTCAGCCGCCTCCCGATCCCCCATGATAACCATGTACGGTATTTTCTGTCCCTGGGCTTCTCTGATCTTGTAGCGCAGCGTTTCCTGCCGCGTATCCACTTCCACCCTGAGGTCCGCATCCCGCAGCAAACCCGCCACCTCCTGGGCGTAGGCATGGGTGCGGTCGGTGATGGGCAACAGAATCGCCTGCACCGGCGCCAGCCAGACCGGGAAGGCCCCGGCGAAGTGCTCGATCAGGACGCCCATGAAGCGCTCCAGGGAGCCCAGAATCACCCGGTGCAGCATCACCGGGCGGTGGCGTTCCCCATCCGGGCCGACGTAATAGAGATCAAAGCGCTCCGGCAAAGTGAAATCGCATTGAATGGTGGCGCATTGCCAGCGCCGCTGCAAGGCGTCCTTGAGCTTGATGTCAATTTTGGGCCCGTAGAAGGCCCCTTCCCCGGCGCAGAGGTCATAGGCCAGCCCCCAGGTCTGGAGCGCTCCGACCAGGGCGTTGGTGGCCAGATCCCACTCCGCGTCAGTGCCGATGGATTTCTCCGGCCGGGTGGACAGCTCCACTTCGTAGTCGAACCCGAAAATCGCCATGACCTCGGCTACGAACTTGAGCACCCCCAGGATTTCGCTTTCCACCTGCTCGGGCATGCACAGGATATGGGCATCGTCCTGGGTGAACTGGCGCACCCGGGTGAGGCCGTGCAACACCCCGGAACGCTCGTGGCGCAGCACGGTGCCCAGTTCGAACAGGCGCAGCGGCAGTTCCCGGTAGCTCCTGACCTTCGATTTGTAGATCAGCATGTGGGCCAGGCAGTTCATGGGCTTGATGCCGTAACCCTGGCCTTCCACCTCGGTGAAGTACATGTGATCCCGGTAGTTGTCCCAATGGCCGGAGCGTTTCCACAGGTCGGCCTTGAGCATCTGGGGGCCCATGACCATCTGGTAGCCCCTTTTCAGGTGCTCCCGGCGTTCAAAATTCTCAATGAGGCTCCGGAGCAGGGCACCCTTGGGGTGGTAGATCACCATCCCCGGCCCCGCTTCCTCTTCAATGCTGAACAGCTCCAGCTCCCGGCCCAGGCGGCGGTGGTCCCGGCGTTTAGCTTCCTCCAGGAGTTCCAGGTGGTGCGCCAGTTCCTTTTTGGTGGGGAAGGCGGTGCCGTAAATGCGCTGGAGCATGGGCCGGCGTTCGTCCCCCCGCCAGTAAGCCCCGGAAGTGGCGGTGAGCTTAAAGGCCTTGATATACCCGGTGGACGGGATGTGAGGCCCCCGGCAGAGATCAATAAAATTTCCCTGTTGGTAGAGGCTCACCTTTTCCTGGGGGATCTCCTCCAAAAGTTCCACCTTGTAGACTTCGTCTTCGCTCCGGAAATAGTTGATGGCCTGCTCCCGGCCCATGTCGTCGCGCCGGAAGGGCAGATTCTGGGCCGTCAACTCGGCCATGTGGGTTTCAATTTTCGCCAGGTCTTCCGGGGTAAAGGGCTCGGGCACCCCAAAGTCATAGTAGAAGCCCGCTTCAATGGCCGGGCCGATGGCCACTTTGACCCCGGGAAACAGGTTCCGCACCGCCTCGGCCATCAGGTGGGCGGCGGAATGGCGCATGATTTCCAGACCTTCGGGACTGTCCAGACGAATGGGGGCGATGGTGCAATCAGCCGAGAGCACCCGGGACAGGTCCACCAAATCCCCGTTGATCCTGGCCGCCACCACCTGCCGGCCGCCGGCCACGCCCAGGGCCTCAAAGGCCTGGGCTGCCGTAACCCCTTGCTCCAGAGTGGCGGTGGAACCCTGATCCAGCGTAACTTTGATCATGCCTGCCTCAATAAAAAAGGCATCTCGGGCGTCTATAGACGAGACGCCTTCCCAGATGCCGTCGAGTACTCGATTATGTTACATACGATTAAAATTCAAGGGGTTGCCGTTAAATTCCTCAATCTCCGGTTTCGAGACCATCTGAGTGACCTAATGCCGCTCAACTGTTTCTCATAAATACCTGTGTTTGTCAAGAAATTTTCGTTGTGCAGCCAACTTAAGGTGAGGGGGAAGATTGATTGCCCCACGCCCCGGGGGACCCTTCCCGTGGCGCTCCGGCCCGCCGGGGCAATACCACCGGCTTTGGAAATTATTCTTGCATGCCGCGCCTCTTAGTGAGAAGGTGCGGAAAAGGTATGAAGGCACCTTCAACGCTTTGGGGCGGGCGTCCCCTGTGGTTGCCAAGCCCCGGCGTAAAAAATTACAGTGGCGCAGGCTTTCCAGCCTGTGCCGGCGGCTGCTTTCGCCTGCGGTGACCCCTCTCGTTCCCAAGCTCCTGCTTGGGAAGGTAATGTGGCCCAAGCTCCACTGGGGCGACTCAAATGCCAAGCCTAGCCATGAACCTAACCCGTAAATTCAACCTTTTTCTGGTCGCCCTCCTGGCCTGGCTTTGCCTCGCCTGCCAACCGGAGCCGTCGAAGACCCGTCTGGAGCAGGTGCTCACAACCTCCTGGCGGAGCTACTGCCGGCACTTCATCAAGTCCGACGGCCAGGTCGTCATCCCGGAAGAAGGCGGCGGCACCATCTCCGAGGCCCAGGCCTACGCCCTGCTCCGGGCGGTGTGGGCCAAGGACGCCGCGGTGTTCAACCGGGTCTATTCATTTACTTATGAAAAACTTTCCCGGGGCCGGACGCACGGCGACCGCCTGCTGGCCTGGCGCTGGGGCCGGCTCCCGGACGGCTCCTGGGGGGTGCTGGATGCCAACAGCGCCACCGACGGCGATCTGGATTACGCCCTGGCCCTGATCCTGGCGCACCGCCTGGGGTGGCGGGCCCCGCCAAACCTCCCGGACTATCGGGAAGAGGCCCGGCGGGTCCAGGCGGATATCCTGGCCAAAGAAGTGGTGGCCCTCCCCGGGGGCGATGTGCTCCTCACCCCGGGCAACTGGCACGAGCTTAAGCCGCCCTACCTGGTGAACCCCTCGTACTTTTCTCCCGCGGCGTATCGTTTGTTTGCGTCTGCCTCAGGCCCAAGCGCTGAACGCGTAGGGGCGGTTCGCGAACCGCCCCTACAACCGGAAGCCGAAGTAACCAATAATCGCGCCCGGTGGAGCCGCCTGCACCAATCCACCTATAAGCTGCTGGGGCAATTATCCCAGGGTCTGGAGGGTCAACCCGGGGTGGGCCTGTTTCCCGACTGGTGCCGGGTGGACGCCGCCGGCCGCCTCAGCCCGGCGCCGGGCAAAGACACCCGCTTCGGCTGGGAGGCGGTGCGGCTCCCCTATCGGTTGGCCCTGGACGGACTCTGGTTTAAGGAACCCCGGGCGGCCCAACTCCTTGCGGACAAGTTCCTGCCATTTTTCAAATCCCAGTGGCAGGCCCACGGCCGGCTGCTGGCAGTCTATAACTTCGACGGCTCCCAGGCGGTGGACTATGAAAGCCCGGTGCTCTACGCCGGGGTGCTGGCCGGGGCCCTGGCCGCCGGCGACCGGCAATTTGCCCACCAGATGGCGCTGAAAATCCTCTCCTTCTACCATGAGGACGGCGGCCAAGCCTATTTCGAGGCCCCGGACCACTACTACGCCAACAACTGGGCCTGGCTGGGCCTGGCGCTGTATGCCGGGTGGGTTAAATAGTACCGGTTTGGTCTTTGCAATGGTGGTGGCACAGGCTTTCCAGCCTGTGCTTGAACAGCCCAGGGTGCCTTCGGCAAATAATTTCCTCCGCCAACCTGGGGGATATGATATAATTTCCTAGTAATTATTATGAACCAGGATTTGCCCCACATCTATACGGTGAGCGCCCTTACCCGGGAGGTCCGGGACCGGTTGGAGACCTATTTCTCCCTGGTCTGGGTGAGCGGCGAGGTCTCCAACCTCCGCCAGCCTCTGAGCGGCCATTACTACTTCACCCTCAAGGATGCCAACGCCCAACTCCGGACGGTGCTCTTCAAGGGCAGTCACCAACATCTGCGTTTTAAGCCCCAGGAGGGCAGCCAGTTCCTGTGCCGGGGGCGCCTCACGGTCTATGAACCCCGGGGCGAATACCAGCTGGTGGTGGATTACCTGGAGCCCCTGGGGCAGGGGGCCTTGGCCCAGGCCTTCGAGGCCCTGAAAAACAGGCTTAAGGATGACGGTCTGTTTGCCCCGGAGTTGAAAAAACCCTTGCCGTTTCTTCCCCGCAAAATTGCCCTGGTCACCTCGCCCACCGGGGCGGCGGTGCGGGATTTTCTGCGTCTTTTGGGGCAGCGCTTCCCCAATGTGGAGGTGCTGATTTACCCGGTAAAGGTCCAGGGCGCGGAGGCCGCGGGCGAAATCGCCGCAGCCCTGGACGATTTAAGCGCCTGTCCCGGAGTGGAGGTCATCGTCCTGGCCCGGGGGGGCGGTTCCCTGGAAGATTTGTGGCCCTTTAACGAAGAAGTGGTGGCCCGGGCCATCCACCGCTGCCCAACCCCGGTGGTCTCGGCGGTGGGCCACGAAGTGGATTTTACCATTGCCGATTTTGTGGCGGATCGGCGGGCTGCCACCCCCAGCGCCGCGGTGGAGTTGGTGGCGCCGGATAAGGCCGAACTCAAGCGCCGCCTGGCCCGCCTGAGCGCCACCCTG
>JAGVPN010000048.1 GCA_020052215.1 Syntrophobacterales bacterium | reverse complement strand
CAAGCGGAATTTGACAGCTTTGCCCGGGAAATTGATGGCCGCATTCGGACCGAATGCGTCTTTGCCCCGCCGGACCCCCATCCGCCGGAGACGTTCTGCCAGTGGCGGTTCACCCTGGCAAGCGGCCCGGAAGGGTGAGCCTCTGAGACCATTTTCGTAATGTAGGGGCGGGTTTGAAACCCGCCCCTACGTGAGATATCAATAGGTTATCTGATTTGTTTGTTTCATTTCAAAGCGAACTTGGTATGAGACCGGATGGCTCTTGGGGGCTGGTTCCCAAGCTGAGTTGGGGGAATAGGATGGTGTCGTCCCAACCCTTTTGAAGCGACCTGGGCCATGGGTCCAGGTTTTGTAGCCCTGAGCCCCGGCCCTAACCGGTTGGTAATGGGATTAACGTGGCATCACTGCTTGACCGCGGCATCCGGCCCGAATAACTTGAGATACTTGCCGTAGCCCTCCTTTTCCAAATCCTCCCGGGGAATGAACCGCAGCGCCGCGGAGTTCATGCAGTATCTTTTTCCCGTGGGGGGCGGGCCGTCGGGAAAAACATGCCCTAGATGGGAATTACCCCGTTTGCTGCGCACCTCAACGCGCTTCCAGAACAGTTTGCGGTCCTCCCGCTCCACCAGGTTTCCCGGCTCCAGGGGTTTTATAAAACTCGGCCAGCCGGTCCCGGAATCGTACTTGTCCGTGGAAATAAACAAGGGCTCGCCTGAGACGATATCCACATAGATGCCGGGCTTTTTGTTATCCCAGTATTCGTTCTTAAACGCCGGTTCCGTGCCCTCCTGCTGGGTCACCTGATATTGCAGCGGCGTCAACTTCCGGCGCAGTTCCTCATCACCGGGCCGGGTGTATTTCGGATCACCTGAGACGGCGGCGGCCGGTTTCTCGCCCCAGACCTGCTGGATAAATTGATCCCGGCCGGAATTCCAGCGGTAGTATTTGTACTTTAGGGCGTGGGTCTGGTAATAGTCCTGGTGGTAGTCCTCCGCGGGGAAGAATTTCGTGAAAGGCAAAATCTCGGTTACCACGGGTTTGGCGAAACGTTTTGACTCCGTGAGGGCCTGCCGGGATGCCTCCGCCAAACGCTGCTGCTCGGCATCGTGGTAAAAAATGACGCTGCGATACTGGGCCCCCCGATCCGCGAATTGCCCGCCGGGGTCGGTGGGGTCCACGTGCCGCCAGAAATAGTCCAGCAGTTCTTGATAGGAGACTTTGGCCGGGTCATAGACTACCTGGACCGCCTCCACGTGTCCCTTTTGGCCGTAATTTTCATAGGAGGGATTGTCCCCGGAACCCCCGGTATACCCGGAGACCGCCTCCACCACCCCCGGGAGTTTTTCAAAATCCGCTTCCACGCACCAGAAACACCCGCCGGCAAAGGTGGCGGTTTTGAGGTTTTTGGGCGATTCAGGCATAGTGGCACCTTTCCCTAATTTCTCCTGGGGTTGATTACCGGCAACACTTGCGGCCGCGAGAGCGGCGGCCGCGAGCAGCATAAGCATAAACAGGGTTTTCATATTTTCTCAGGCCTCGTTTATCCGGCGATAGGTTTTCCTTACACTTTATTATGTTAAGGATAATCTGGCGGAAATCAAGGTCAGCAGCCGTAGGCCGGGAAAGCGAAGCGATTTATTCCCTCCCCCTTGATGGGGGAGGGTCAGGGTGGGGGTGAAAATGATAGGTTCTACATAGGTGTTGCCCAGACACCCCCCTCCCCCTAATACCAAGTTGCCGTCAAACAAGTAATAATCCGAATTGTAGGGGCGGTTCGTGAACCGCCCCTACGGTGGTTGCGACCATAAAGCCAGAATTACCTCTATGACGGCAACTTGGTATAACCCCCTCCCACCAGGGGAGGGGGAGTTTACAAATCAGGCTAATCTGATGGAATCCGGGCTTCCGGTCATCCCATATATAGTGGCAGGGAGAGTCAACCGGATAGCCCCAAAGATTAATTAAGAGGGGGCGTGGAACTGGAGTAATTCCGAGGCAGGAATGAGGATTTTGCAACCGGACTTGACTTGTTTGAAATGAATACGTTTGTCCACCGTCCATCGCCATACCGTGAACCAATGGACGCCGATGGTGCTGGCGAATTCTTTGATGCTTAAAAATTCTTTCTGCGCGATTTCCTCATGTTGCTTCTGGATTGCCGACTTAACTTTTTCTAAAGGGAACTTACCCTCACGGTTCAGTTGATCAAGGGAATGGTAAAATTTCAGACCTGCATGGTTGCGTTTGGAGATGGGCATCTGTCCCGCCCAGACGACCTTACCAGCCAGCCGGGCAGGCGTTTGCTTATCCTCCCCGGGCAGGGGAAAGCTGATCTCCACCGGGCTATCGGGGAGGGGAAGGTTCATCATGGACTCAATTTTGGCCCCCCAGGCGCTAATGTCCAAAATAACCGTGTTGTTCATGGGCTGACCGTTAAGTTCGGTAACCTTCAGAAAAACCTCATAGCGTTTAGCCTTCCGAAGCTCTTTGGCCTCCTGGACATGTTTTAACCGGCCGAAAAAGGCCCAGGAGTGCATCGCGGCATCCAATTCTTCCGGAGTGAACTGGAACCCCTCGTCCCGCAGAAATTCCCGCCGCTTTTTGTCGGATGTACAGGCTTGGGCCCTTTCTATAAACCCCAGGTCATTTTGGACTTGATGCAGGAACTCTATGGGGCCTTTCATCGCTCATATCCTCAGCCTGGACGAAGGGCAGCCGCTCATGACTCTCATGGTCTCAGGATGGTTTTCTGATTAATTTTTTCTGTGAAACTTAAGTCCAATAAAGACCTTCCAGGTCAGACCTCCTGGCCTTAGGCTTCATTTCCTCCCCCGCCCCGCCATTCTCCCGGAGCCCACCGAGGCATGATTCTCTCTGCAATAAGGTCATTCGAATGGTAGTTCAGTTTATTAAATAATACCACAGAAAAACTTCACAGACAATCAGGTTTACAGCTGTTTCAGCCTCTTCACTGGCCTGAAAGGCGGTCAACCCCGGGGGTCTGGGGGCTGGCCCCCAGGGTTGTTCCTTGAGGGAAAATTTTTTTTCGGGGGGAGGCGTGGACCTAACCAGGCCGGGCAATCTGGTTATTCCGGCTCGGGAGGCCTGACTGCAGAGGGGGCCAGAAATCCCGGCGGGGTGATTCACCTCCCCTGCCCCAACGATTATTAATGTTTTTGCTGAGGGTGCCGATACGTAAATCAGATAATTCCACGCCACCGACAAAGGCAAACTCCACCGAAAGGGGAGGGCGCAAAGTCTTCGACCTACAGCCTGCGGGCTAAGGTAGCGGGATTGCCAAAGTGGTGAGGGTGAAACTGCCCCAATGGCGCCATACCGGATGCAAAGCCCCGGATCGGCAGGCGGCGTGGATTCACACCAAAAAACAGGAGGTGGGAATCAAAAGCATCATCAGGATCGGCATGGGCAACAACCATTGGAGTGCAGTTTTTAACCCTCTATTTAAGGAGCACTAAAATGAAAACTTACCTGCTAAAAATCATGGCCTTCATCAATGATGAGGAAGGTGCCTCGGCCATTGAATATGCCCTGTTGGTGGCGCTGATCGCTTTGGCGATCACCGCGGGGGCGACTACCCTTGGCACCAAGATCGGGGCGATGTTCACT
>JAGVPN010000174.1 GCA_020052215.1 Syntrophobacterales bacterium | reverse complement strand
GGGTGCTGATTTTCGGGAACGGCGGGTCCGCCGCGGACGCCCAGCACCTGGCCGCGGAGTTCGTCAACCGGTTCCAGGTGGAGCGGCCGCCCCTGGCCGCCCTGGCCCTGACCACCGACACCTCGATTCTCACCGCGGTGGCCAATGACTATGATTTTAGGGAGGTCTTCGCCAAGCAGGTGCGCGCGCAAGGTCGGCCCGGGGACTTGGCCTGGGGCATCAGCACCAGCGGCAACTCTGCCAACGTGGTGGCCGGGCTGGACGCGGCCCGGGCCCTGGGTCTTGCGACCCTGGGCTTAAGCGGCGGCGACGGCGGGCCCGTGGCGGCCGCCGCCGAGATGGCCCTCACCGTGCCATCCCGGAACACCCCTAGGGTCCAGGAAGTCCATATCACTATCGGGCACGTGCTCTGCGACCTGGTGGACTTTATGCTCTTCCCGGAAAAATTTAAGGGCGGGGTTAAGAGCGGGTTTTAGGTTTTAGGTTCTGGGAGGTTTTTCCAAGACCCCAAAACCCAGGCGGGCACTGCCCGCCGTTTCCGCTGATTAATTGGTGCGTAGGACGCACCCTACAAGAACTGGGTTCTGGGAGGTTTTTCCCAGACCCCAAAACCCAGAACCCATAATTTCGGGGGCCGGATGAAAAAGCTCGAACCACTTTCTTTGGACGGCATCAAGACTTACAGTTTGTCTGAGCGGCATTCCAAGGTCAGCTTCCAGGATTTTGGCAGCCCCTGGGAGCCGGGGGGCGGCTTCCGGGAGTTTGTGGACCGCCTGCCCCGGATCCTGGCGGGGGGGGCCTTGCGGGAGGTGGCCGCGGCCTGGGTGCGGGCCCGGAAGCAGGGGCGGCCGGTGCTCCTGGGCATGGGGGCCCACCCCATCAAAGTGGGTTTGAGCCCGGTGCTCATCGACCTCTTGCGCCGGGGGCTGATCACCGGCGTGGCCTTAAACGGCGCCGGCATCATCCACGACGCCGAGGTGGCCATGGTGGGCCGCACCTCGGAGGACGTGGATGAGGTGCTGGGCTGCGGGCGCTTCGGCATGGCCCGGGAAACCGCCGAATTTTTGAATGACGCCATTGCCTGGGGGGCCAAAGAGGGGTTGGGGCTGGGCCAGGCGGTGGGCCGGCGTCTGGTCTCAAGCGATTTTCCCCATAAGGACCTGAGCCTGGTGGCCGCGGCTGCGGCCCTGGAAGTGCCCCTGACGGTACACGTGGCGGTGGGCACCGACATCATCCACCTGCACCCGTCGGTTTCCCCGGAGGCCCTGGGAGCGACTACCCACCGGGATTTTCGCCTGTTCGCCGCCCTGGTAAGCGATCTCGACCACGGGGTCTTTATCAACCTGGGGTCCGCGGTGGTCATCCCGGAGGTCTTCCTGAAGGCCCTCACCCTGGCCCGCAACCTGGGCCATCAGGCGTCCCCCCTGACCACGGTGAACCTGGATTTTGTGCAGCACTACCGGCCTCTCACCAATGTGGTGCGGCGCCCCACCGCCGAGGCGGGGCGTGGGTTTGCGCTTACCGGCCACCACGAACTGCTGTTCCCCTTACTCGCGGCCCTGGTGGTGGAAGAGATGGAGGAGAGGTGATGCCCACGGAAATTGTCATCGTGGTTGACGAGATGCGGCTCAACGGTTACCTAAACGATTCCCCCACGGCGCAGGCGTTGGCGGACGCCCTGCCTATCCACGGCCGCGCCCGGCTTTGGGGCGAGGAGATTTATTTTCCGGCGCCCCAGGTGGTGGCGGAGTTGGACGATACCGCGGCGGTGGTGGTGAACGTCGGCGACCTGGGCTACTGGCCCACCGGCCGGGCCTTCTGCATCTTCTTCGGCCTGACGCCGGGGAGCGTCCCCGGGGAGATTCGCCCGGCCAGCGCCGTGAACCTGGTGGGCAGGCTGGCGGATGACCCCGGTTGCCTCAAGCTGGCGCCAGAGGGCGCCCCGGTGCGGATAGAAAAAAAATGAGTTACAATAAATTAACTGGGCAGAAATTTTGCCCCGCATCTGCCTCGACTCCATATCCAGTCCAGGCGCCGGAGCGGGAGGTCTAATACCAAGTTGCCGTCAAACAAGTAATAATCCGAATTGTAGGGGCGGTTCGCGAACCGCCCCTACGGTGGTTGCGACTATAAATCCAGAATTACCTCTATGACGGCAACTTGGTATAAGTTTCCCGACCCGACTACATATTTCACCAAGGAGAACGCAGAGTAAATGCCCATTTTTGAGTTTCACTGCCATAACTGTAACCAGGATTTCGAGAAGCTGGTCTTCGGGGCCGACCCGGAGGTTTCGTGCCCCCACTGCGGCCAGACCAAGGTGGAAAAGCTGATGAGCGCCTGCGCCGCCAAGGTGGGGCAGAAGTACACCGCCGCCTCCAGCGGCGGCAAGAGTTCCTGCACCGGCTGCGCCGCTACTTCTTGCAGCACCTGCGGGTAAGGACGACTTTGCCCAGGGACCTCAAGATCGGCACCCGGGGAAGCGCCCTGGCCCTGGCCCAGGCCCGCTGGGTGGCCGCGCAGCTTACCGGGCGCCACCCCGCCTGCCGGGTGGAACTGGTCATCATCAAGACCACCGGGGATAAGATTCAAGACGTCCCCCTGGCCCAGATCGGCGGCAAGGGCC
>JAGVPN010000220.1 GCA_020052215.1 Syntrophobacterales bacterium | reverse complement strand
TTCTGAGGGAGTGAAGCGACCGAAGAATCTCCAAATACGAGATGCTTCGCTTCACTCAGCATGACAAAAATTTTTCTTCGCCTTAAGTGAACCGTATTGGATTTAGGGGGATTATTAGGCACTTATTTAATCCCCCCTTACCCCCCTTTAGAAAAGGGGGTAAAAAAATTAGATTGAAATGCCATATTAATTATGAATCGCATGGTTTAATGCAACTTTGAGATAATTTTCAAAGGAGGTATTTTATGGGAATTTATGAAACTTTAAAATCCACAGCCAGCGTGCTTCGTGAAGCCGATAAGATTGAACAATACCGTCAAATACTCGATGCCATGGAAAAACTTTTAGAATTGCAAAATAAGTTAACAGAATTAGGAAAAGAGTGTAAATTATTAAAAGAAAAATTAAAAATTAAGGATGATTTAACCGTTTCAAATAATGGCTATTGGCTGAAAAGTAACAAAGATGGCCCTTTCTGTACAAGATGCTGGGACAAGAATAAGGACTTGATCAGATTGAAAAATGAAAATCCTTATTACAAATGCCCAGAATGTGCTAATTCATATGAAGGACCTAATATTGAGTCTTACAGACAAGAGCTTGCAAACTTGAATAGGAGAGGTCCATCTTATTGATCTTTCAAAAATAACTTTGGAAAAATGAATCAACAAACAATATTACACATCCATCTTCTCGGCATCTGCGGCACCGGCATGGCTGCCCTGGCCGGCATTTTGAAGGAGCAGGGTCATCGGGTGACCGGCTCCGACGAGCACGTCTATCCGCCCATGAGCACCCTTCTGGAGGGGTTAGGAATCCCCCTCCAAAACGGCTACCGTCCGGAGAACCTGACGCCAACCCCTGACCTGGTGGTGGTGGGCAACGTCATCCGCCGGGACAACCCCGAGGCCCAGGCGGTGCTGGCCCAAGATCTGCCCCGCCTCTCCCTGCCCGAGGCCCTGAACCGCTTCCTGGTGGGGGACCGGCAATCCATCGTGGTGGCCGGCACCCACGGCAAGACCACTACCACGGCGCTCATCGCCTACCTCCTCTTCGCCCTGGGGCTGGACCCCGGCTTTATGGTGGGGGGCATCGCCAAAAATTTTCAGACCAATTACCGGGTGGGCCGCGGCCGCTACGTGGTTATGGAAGGCGACGAATACGACACCGCTTTTTTCGACAAGCGCCCCAAATTCGTCCACTTTACCCCCCGGGCGGCGGTGCTCACCTCCATCGAGTTCGACCACGCCGACATCTATCCGGACCTCAACGTCATCATCTGCGCCTTCGAGACCTTCCTGTCCACCATCTCTCCCGGCGGCCGGGTCCTGGCCTGGGGGGATGCCCCCCTGGTGCGGGAGGTCTGCGGCCGAAACCGCGCCCCGGTCGCCTTTTACGGCTTAAACGGTGACGTCGCCTGGCAGGCCGCGGCCATCACCCCTGCCCCCGGCGGCATGAACTTCACCGTGCTTAAAGAGGGCGCCCGCTGGGGAGAGTTCTTCCTGCCCATGGTGGGGGAGCACAACGTCTTGAACGCCCTGGCGGCCCTGGCGGTGCTGTCCGAAGTGGGGGCCGAGCTCCAGCCCTTACAAAAAGCCCTGACCGGGTTTAAAGGGGTCAAAAAACGCCAGGAAGTAGCCGGAGAGTTTGACGGGGTATTGGTGGTGGAGGACTTCGCCCACCATCCCACCGCGGTGGCGGTGACTCTGGCCGCAGTGCGCCAGGCTTATCCTGCCCGGCGTTTGGTGGCCGCGTTTGAGCCCCGCACCAACACCTCCCGGCGCCGGATTTTTCAGGAGCCCTACGCCCGGGCCTTTAAAGACGCGGACCTGATATTGGTGCGGGAACCCCCGGACCTGTGGAAAGTTGCGCCCGAAGAACAGTTCTCCTCCCGGGAACTGGTGGCCGACCTCGCCGCCGCAGGTAAGGAAGCCCTTTATTTCCCCGACACCGATGCGCTGTTGGAGGGCCTGCTTCACACCCTGCGCCACGGCGACGTGGTCCTGGTGATGTCCAACGGCGACTTCAACCACCTGGTGCCTCGCCTCTGTGAAGCCTTGGGAGGAGCGGGCCGCTGACCAACCGCCCCGGCCTGAATTCGCCTCTCCGGCCACATCGCCATCCAGTGACCCAGGCATCCCGCCGGTGCCGGCCCGGGGTGATTATCTCTCGGGGTGATCTGTCCGGCCCAGATCTTATGCGGCCGTCACCCCTGGCGCCACCCCTTCTGAATGATTATTTTGTATGAAGAAGGAGAGTAGCTTGATTTCTCCCCCGGTAGAACTTTTGCTGCCGGGAAACAATCTAACCGAAAGAGCGGACCTGCATCCAGGTGTGCTGAGAAGGAATAAGCGATGTTAACTGAAACTGGCCAAAGTCTTGCAGTACCAGAGGAACAATTGATGGGGATAGACCTGATCACCGCCATCCTGCCGCATCCCATCCACGGGCGGCTGACGGAATTTCCTCTGTTAATGGTGAACAAGCAGATCAACGTGGAGGGGGTACGTTACGATTTGGTCTGGCGCGACGGCGGTCTGGCCTACTACCAGCCGATCACGGTCCATTAACCTTAAGGACAATCTGAGGGAGGGGCCGGCAACCCGCAGCCCCTCCCTTT
>JAGVPN010000419.1 GCA_020052215.1 Syntrophobacterales bacterium | reverse complement strand
TTTGGAAATCTGCGGTTGCTTTTGTTAAGGAAATTTATCTGATAACCGCCAAATTTCCTCCGTCGGAGATTTATGGCTTGACCGGTCAGATCAGAAGGGCCGCAGTGTCCATCCCGTCCAACATCGCCGAAGGACAGGGAAGAAACTCGGGCAAAGAGTTCCGCCAGTTTTTGGGCATTGCCCTGGGATCAGTGGGGGAGGTAGAAACTCAGCTAATCATTGCCAAAGAAATAGCGTACTTAAATGTTGAAGAACTGAATCCTCTTTCGGGGAGAATCGATCACATCAGGAAAATGCTCCGGGGGCTCTCCAATAGTCTGAAATAACGAGTTATTTTACCGAAAACTGAAAACTGAAAACCGAAAACCGTCTTTTAAGAGGCATCAGAATGGCCACCAGTCACCCCTCCCCGGAAGACCTCTTAGCCGAAAACGCCGACCTCCGCATCCGCCTCGAAGAGGCGGAGGACACCCTGCGGGCCATCCGGGAAGGCGAAGTGGACGCCCTGGTGGTTTACAGGCCTGCGGGCGAGCAAATCTATACCCTCAAAGGCGCAGATCACTCCTACCGCATTCTTATAGAGGCCATTAACGAGGGCGCCGGTATCCTGGCTCTGGACGGGGACATCCTGTACGCCAATCAACAACTGGCAGAAATCCTGGGAGCCCCCCTGGAAAGGCTGGTAGGGACTTACATCTCTGACTATGTGGAGGCCGCGGACCGGGAACTCTTTATGGCGCTGCTTTCGCATGGCCGGCAAAGCGCCAGTAAGGGGGAAGTCTCAATCAGAAACCGATACGGCGTGATTGTGCCGGCTTATCTGTCCTTCAGAAGCTTCAATCTGGAAGAGTCCCCCGGCGCCGTCTGCCTGGTGGTGACGGACCTCACCCAGCAGAAGCGCCAGGAAGACATCCTGGTCGAAGAGAAGCTCTCCCGGGCCATCTTTGAGCAGGCGGAGGCGGTCATCCTGGTCGTGGATCCCGAGGGCCGCATCCTCCGGGCCTCCCATGAGGCGCACCGGATTTGTCGCGACGATTTGCTGCTCCGGCAATTTGACGAGGTCCTCCGGCTGGCAAGCTTCGATACAACCGGCGGTAAAAGTAGTCCGGCCGCCAGCAAGCCATTTTCTATCAGTTCGATTCTTCAAGGAAAGATCTTTCACGGCCTGGAGGTCAGCTTCTCCCCGCCCGAAGGCCGGGAGCCTCTGGAGATGTTACTGAATGCCGGGCCCCTCCTGGGACGCCAGGAGGAGGTCATGGGCGCGGTGGTGACCTTGACGGACATCACGGAGTGCAAGAGGGCTGAGGAGGCTCTCAAACAGGCCCACAACCAACTGGAACAGAAAGTGAAAGACCGGACCGCGGAACTGCGGCTTATGGTGGCTCAACTCAAAGAGGAAGTAATGGATCGCCTGCAGGCGGAAGAATCCCTGAAGGAATCCGAAGCGCGCCTCCGCCACCTTTCTTCCCGGCTCCTGGACGCCCAGGAAAAGGAACGCAAGCGCCTGGCCGCGGAACTGCACGACGAACTGGGCCACGCCCTTCTGACCATCAAGCTGCAATTGCGGGTCCTGGAGCGGGGCCTGACCCCGGAGCAGCATAAGCTGGCCGAGAACATCGAGGCCCTGCAGCCCTTCATCGATGGCGTGCTGGACAACGTGCGCCGTCTCTACTTTGACCTCAGCCCGGGCAACCTGGAGGACCTGGGACTCACCGGCGCCCTGCGCCAGATGCTGGACGAGTTCGCCAAGCACTATAAGAACATACGCTGGCAGATCAGGATAGACAACCTGGACCGGGGGTTCCCCCTTCTCACCCAAACGGTTATTTATCGCATCGTGCAGGAGATCTTGACCAACATCGGCAAGCACGCCAAGCCTTCCCGGGTCTCCGTGAGGGTAAAGCGAAATCCCACCGCCGCCCTCTTTACGGTGGAGGACAACGGCTGCGGCTTTGATACCTCCCGGATCCACTCCCTAAATGACCCGAACCGGGGGCTGGGATTGGTGGCCATGGAAGAGCGGGTACGGATGCAGGGCGGCGCCCTCGAGATCATCAGCCGGGAAAACCAGGGGACCAGGATCGCCTTCACCCTTCCCCTGGGCTCCGGGAGGGAATAAATGGACGTTTGCTCCATCGTGCTGGCCGACGACCACGTCATGTTTCGCCAAGGCGTGAAGCGCATCATTGAAGAGACCCCCGGCCTGGAAGTGGTGGGAGAAGCCAACGACGGCCTGGAGCTTCTCCACCTCCTCAAGGCCCAGGAGCCGGCACTGGTCCTCCTGGACATCTCCATGCCCCACCTCCGGGGCCTGGAAGCCACCCGGGAGATCAAAAAGCTCTATCCCCGGGTCAAGGTCATATTCCTGACCATGCACCGGACCAGGGAGTTCCTCCATCAGGCCCTGGAGGCCGGGGCCGATGGCTTTCTCTTGAAAGAGGACGCCGACTTCGAGCTCTTGCGGGCCATCCAGACGGTCAGGGGGGGGAAAAAATTCATCTCTTCTCTGCTGTCCACCGAGATGGCGGATCTGGCCCTGCGGGACCAGTCGGCCGACCCCGATCCCCTGTCCCCCCGAGAAAAGACCATCGTCAAGCTCCTGGTGGAGGGCAAGACTCCCAAGGAAATCGCGGACCTGCTGTATATCAGCGTCTTCACGGTGCGACGGCACCGGGAAAACATCTTGCGGAAACTCAACCTGAAGAGACTGGCCGACCTCATCAGGTATGCCCTCAGCCGGGGCATCACCACTGACCCCCCTTGATTTCGGATCATTTCGCCTTTCCCCGGTAAAATTCGGACTCTCTCCATAATTTCAGTATGGTCGCTTTTGCCTGTGGCGAATGGTTATTTCTCACCTCCCCAGTTGGTCAATCCTGTCCATAGACTTGCCCCGCGCCCGGGTGGATAATGACGTCAACGTAGATTCTCCACCCACGCACTTAACTGGAACAACTCGGCGGCAATCCGTTTTACTCTCACCTTCCCTGGAAAATTCCAGCCTTCCTCGGATGTTCAAGGAGACGCCTTGAGACCGGAAGATATTTTAATCGTCAATGATGGCTCTACTTTTCTCAAGACCATCGGCCTGATCCTGGCGGAGAAGGGCCATCGGACCTGCGTCACCGACAGTCCCCTAGAGGCTCTGGCGGAGCTGGCCAGAAAATATTTCCGCCTGGTGATCGTCAAGCTGCCGGGGAAAACCGCCGGCTCTCCGGCGTTGCTGAACGCGGTGAAAGACCTGAACCCCGAAGTCAGGCTCATCATCCTGGGGGAGGACGCCCGCCTCCCCGTGGAGGCCTTTAAGCTCGCGGTGGACGATTACATTCTCCTGCCCTGCCGGCCGGTGGAGGTCTGGCGCCGCATCACGAGCTGCCTGAAAGCCATCCCGGGCGCCGCCGACCCGGAGGCCGTCCAGGGGAAGCTGAACGCCGCCAATGGGCGGGTCTTGACCAAATTGTCCCTCCTTATCCACGACCTGAGGGGCGGCCTGGTCTCTATGCAAGCGGCTTTAAAACTGTCCCGCCGCCTGGCCCAAGGGCAGCTTGACGCCGATGCGAACCGGCTCTTGGAAGATGCCGGCAAGAAAGCCGATTGGCTGCAAGCCCTCCTGGAGGGGTTTTTGCGGCAGGCTTTCCGGTGCCAGGAAAGTGATGCAGACCTGGACATCTGCCACATCCGGGAGGACGTGGTGGCCCCGGTCCTGGATGAACTCTGGCACGACTTGCAAAAGCATGGCGTCGCCCTCGAAAATCACCTGGATTTCTTGCCTTCCCACCTGGGAACCGTCAAGGGCGACAAGGTGGCTCTTAAGAGCGTTTTCCGGAACCTGATCAACAATGCCATCCAATACGGGGGCAAGGGGTGCTCCCTGAAGATCGATTACGAACGCTCCGAACCTTTTTTCCGCCTCCAGGTCTTTAACAGCGGGCCGGTCCCGCCCCAAAAAACCAGGCACGCCTTGTCCTCCAGCCTGCCGCCGGGAAAGGTCAAAGGGAATTGGGGCGCCCGGGGTCTGGGGCTTGGCATCCGCTTATCCCAGAAAATCCTCCGGAGTTACGGCGGCGATATCCGGTATGAACCCCAGCCCGGAGGTACCAAAGTTCAGGTCGTTCTCCCCATGAGCTAAAAGAGCTATGAAGCCCCCGGGTCGAACCCGGGCGGGGAAAAAGAAATGTCAGGGTGGCTCGGTCGCGCCAGATTGATTGTCAGAACCATTATCAGCCATAACACCATGATTTCTTAAAACGAAAAGGAGGTAAGGCCATGGTCATCGGAATTTTCATTGGCGGCATTTTCCTGGGATTTTCCCTGGGCTTCGCGACCATGGCTCTCGTGTCTGCGAGGAACAACCGGCTCCAAGGCGAAGCGGCGCAAGAGACGACAGGTCATCTTATCCGCGCAGCTTCTCCCGTCCGTAGGATTAACCGTTTGCTTCCGGCCATGCCGCAGGTCTCCGGAGAGTCATGTTGGCTTACACCCGGGTCTTGAAAAGGCAGAGGGCTATTCGCAGGTAGACCCCCAATAAAGGAGTAGATCATGCCGTTAATCCATGTGGTGGTAGTCTTGGTCGTAGTTGGTGTTCTTCTCTGGCTCGTCAACAATTACATTCCGATGGCGGGCTCCATTAAGTCAATCCTAAATGCTGTGGTAATCATTGTCGTGGTCTTATGGCTACTGAGTGTTTTTGGACTCATTGGTGAACTTTCCACTATCCGAGTGGGGAAGTAACTGTCTTGGTTTAGCGCCAGAGAACTTGCTGTTTTGCTTAACCAGGGCGGCCAGTACGATAGCAATGATGGATTAAGGGAGGGACAGATGAAAAAATTCAAGGGACTGGGGGCGATGCTCCTGGCGGGTTTATTGGTAATTCCCGGCAATCTCGGGCTCGCGGGCCAAGTCCTGGCCCAAAGCGAGGCGCAGACGGATAAGCAACTGCAAGAACTCCGGCAGAAGCGGCAAGAGACCTTGCAGGAGCAGGAACGGGAGGCGAAACAACTGGAAAATACCGGCAAGCGCAAGCAAGACGCCCTCAAGCGCCAGCAGGATGCCATCAAGCGCCAGAAAGCCGCCGAACAGGGCCAGCGGTAACTCGAGGAAGAAGAGAATTAAGACCACCTAAACCATATCACCGGAGGAAATTACCATGAACCGAGTAACCAAAATATCCGTCGGGCTGGCGATGGGGTTGTTCATCGCCTCGGCCCTGGCCATTTTCCCAGGCGCCGCCGCGGCCCAGACTTTGGACATCAGCATCGAATCCGAGACTGGAGGCTCCCCCCCGGGGGAGCTAGTGCTCACCGACCCTTCCGGAGACCGGACGGGTCCTGAGACCACGGACATCCACCTTCGCAATCCCATGAGCGGCCTTTATAATCTGCGGGTAATCGGCCGGAAAACCGGGGTTTACACCTTGTTCCTCAAGGCTTATACCGCCAGCGGCAGCACCTCGGATGTGCGGTTCCCCCATATGAACATCAAGGATGGAGAGATCCATCACTATGACGTAAAATTTTCAGCCGAAGGGCCTAAGCTCGATGTGCGGCGAACCCGGGTAACCCCAGAGTAAAGCTTAATTGGTGATGATTTGCAGTGCAACTTTCATGGGCCTCAGGGTTGTGGCCCAGGTTGTTAAAGGACAAAAGGAGTAGGACAATGCAAGCACTTTTAAGGGTCTTGATGCTGGTATTTTTCGTAACCGGACTGGCCGTAAGCGCCTCTTCGGTCAAAGCCCAGCAATTTTTACCGCCGCTGCCCCGCGACCTCACGCCGCAATGGACCCCCATCCCGGGAGCCCCAGGGGTGCATTACGCCCCCAATGCCAACACCGACCTGTTCCGCTATGGGCAGAGGTATTACTATCAGCATGATGGCAAGTGGTATCAGGCCAGGAATACTGCAGGGCCGTGGCAAAGGGTCCAGGACGTCCCCCGGAGTTTTCGCCAAATCCAGGCCAATTATTTTAGGCAGCCCCCAGAATGGGCCGCCTTCATGCCACAGCTGCCCCCCGGACTCACGCCACAATGGACCCCCATCCCGGGAGCGCCAGGGGTGCATTACGCCCCCAATGCCAACACCGACCTGTTCCGCTATGGGCAGAGGTATTACTACCAGCATGATGGTAAGTGGTATCAGGGCAGGAACCTCGCGGGTCCGTGGCAAAAGATCAAGGACGTTCCCCGGAGTTTTCGCCGGATCGAGGCCAATTATTTTAAGCAGCCCCCAGGCTGGGCCAAGGGGAAGAAAACTGGCTGGGGCGAGGCCCCCATGCCCCCGGGCCAGATGAAAAAGCAAGAGGGAGGCCAGCACATGCCCCCGGGGCAGATGAAAAAGCAAGACCGTTAACTCTATGGCGGGTTGGCGGTCCCGTTGGTGGAATGGGCTCAGCCGCAGCCCGCGCCGATGATGGGTCAGGGGGTGATGACGCCCCCGCCCATGATGCCACCGCAGTCGAACAGATTTTGCAAAACATAATCAGATAAAGGAGACCCGTTATGAACTGGGATCAAGTGGCAGGAAACTGGAAGCAATTCAAAGGCACGGTTAGGGAGAAATGGGGCAAACTCACCGACGATGATTTGGACGTCGTGGCTGGAAAGCGTGATCAACTCCTCGGCAAAATCCAGGAGAGATACGGCATCACCAAGGAAGCGGCGGAAAAGGAGTTCAAGCAGCATTGGCAGTAAATGAGGAGATCAAATCAATGCAGAATACAAGGAAATTGTCGTTGCGACTGGTTCTGGCCCTGGCGCTGAGTTTGGGGTTGGCGGCGTCGGTCTGGGCCCAGCCCATAAGTAAGGGCAAGGGCCAGGGGTTGAGGAATCTTACCCCGGAGCAGGCGGGCCAGATTTTCGACCTCAAGGAAAAGTTTCATGTCGACACCGCCGGCCTGCGTAAGCAGATAATGGTCAAGGAGGCGGAATTGGCGGTCTTGTGGGAGGCTGAGAAGCCGGATCAGAACGCCATCCAGGCCAAGCAGAAGGAACTCAATGCCCTGAGAGACCAGATGCAGGAGAAGATGACGGCCATCATGTTTGAAGCCAAGAAGATCGCCCCCGACTTCAACATGGGTGAGGGCCTGGGCCGCGGCCCCGGTGGTGGTGGCCCCGGAAATGTGCCGCCGCCGCCCGCCAAATAGCCACGCGGCAATGAACCCCCTGGAGCTGAAGGGCCGGAGCAACCCTTCAGCCATATCGGGGCTGCACGCCGAGGGTGCGGCCAAAGGAGATGAAAATGGGACTGATTGTGCTCGTTCTTATCATTATTTTGCTGGTGGGAGCCTTTCCCAGGTGGCCACATAGCCAAAACTGGGGTTACGGTCCCAGCGGTATCCTGGGGACGGTCCTGATAGTGGTTCTCATCCTATTCCTCCTTGGGCGCCTGTAATCGGAGTGAGGGAATCGACTAGGAGGTCCACCGGCCAGGGATGAAGGCGGCTGGCGAGGATAAGCTTTATGGCGCTTTTTTGAGGCAACAGGCGAGCGTTTTCCGAGATCAGGTAACGCTCAACGGGATGGAAAGCTCAGACAAACATAAATTTCACCAGGAGGAAAAATTATGAAAGTAAAAATTGCTTTAGTGGCCCTGATGTTGGTCCTGATCCCGGTGGGGATGGCCATGGCGCAACAACCCACAAATCTGTATGATACCCTGGCCGCCGATGGGAACTATAAGACTTTCTTAAGTCTCGTGGATAAAGCCAACATACAGGAATTGAAGTCGATGCAGGGTCCCTTCACGGTTTTTGCCCCCACTGACGCTGCCTTCGCCAATGTGCCCAAGGCAACCCTGGACAAGATTACAGGCGATCCGGCCATCGTCAGGGACGTGGTGTTCTTTCACATCACCCCGGGCAAGTACCTGGTTAAGGATCTGCCGGCTCTGAAAGAATGCAAGACCCTGTGCCCCACCGACAACGCCGGGATCATGAAATTCAACAAGGTGGGCGACAAATATATGGTGAATGACGCCAACATCGTCAAACCTGACATGATGGCGACCAACGGCGTGGCCCAGGGTATCGACGCCGTTATGCTGCCCAAGTTTGCTCCCCCGAAGAATCTCTAATCAGGGGAGTGTGTAAGGTAGGAAGCTGGTCCCGTTTAGCGTTACCTGATCTCGGAGACGAACGCCGACAATTTTACTGGCGATAACCATGGGGGCCTTCGGGCCCCTGGGCCCTGACTTTCACTATTTTAGCTTGAGCGGCTCTAAAACAGGCTGTGACCTCCCAGGAGAGATGAGAAATGCCAAATAGCCCCGACCCCAATTGGCTGGTTACGCAGTCTGAGCGTAGGCAGGCGGAAGAGGCGCTGCTGAAAGCGGGGGCCTTGCAGAAGGCGATTTTCAACAGCGCCAACTTCTCGAGTATCGCCACCGACGCCAAGGGCGTCATTCAAATCTTCAATGTCGGCGCCGAGCGCATGCTGGGCTACATGGCTGCCGAAGTGGTGGACAAGATCACCCCGGCCGAGATTTCTGATCCCCAGGAGGTGATCGCGCGGGCCGCCGCGTTGAGCCTCGAGCTTGAAACCACGATCACGCCAGGTT
>JAGVPN010000280.1 GCA_020052215.1 Syntrophobacterales bacterium | reverse complement strand
CGCCGGGTGCCCCCCCGCTTAACGACCCTGGCCAAAACCACGATCATCGATTGGAATGAAGGGTGCTTGCGGTGCCAGCGCTGCGTCAAAGAGATTTGCCCGGTGGACGCCTACAAAAAGCGGGATTTCGACCGGAAGCAGTTCGTGGACACCATTGACGAGATGTGCCGCAGCTGCTACCGGTGCGTCCAGGGCTGCCCCAGGGAACTGGTCTTCAAGGCCATGAACCCCCAATACCGCCAGTTGGGCGACGACTACTACACCCCGGAGATCATCGGCACCACCTGGTACCAGGCGGAAACCGGCAAGATCCCGGTCTCCGGCGCCGGTTACGGCGGCGTCTTCGCCGGCGAGGGCTTCGACTCCTTCTGGACCGACATGTCGGAGATCGTCCGGCCCACCCGGGACGGCATTCACGGCCGGGAATACATCAGCACTGCCATCGACCTGGGCCGCAAGCCCATGTTCCTGGTCTTTGACGAGGCCGGCAATCTGTTGTTCGAGCCGCCGTCCCTGATGGAACTCCCCTTGCCCGTGGTCCTGGCGGAACCGCCGCTGGGGGCTAACCCGCCGCGCCTGCGGCAGATTCTGGCCGCCGCGGCCCAGACCCTTGGCACCGTGACGCTCATAGCCCGGGACGCGGTCAGCCCCGACCTGATGGACGCGGCTCTCTCCCTGGTGCCGCAATTCCCCGCGGGCCAGCTGGACCTGGATGACCCGCTTCTGTCGCAGGTCAGGGCTATAGAGCTCACGGACCACTCCGAGGTCATCAGCCACCTGGAGGCCGTGAAGCAGCGTTATCCCCAACTGATCGTCTGGATCAAGGTGCCCGGCGACCTCCGGGCCCCGGAACGGGTGGCGGCCCTGGCCGCGGCGGGGGCGGGGGTGATCCGCCTGGTGGCCACTGAACAGGCCCGGGGACTGGGAGACGCCGGCGAGGTCCATCTCAAGGACCTGATCCGCCGCACCCACCTCAAACTGGTGGAACACCAGATGAGGGACGCAGTCACCCTGCTGGCCAGCGGCGGCATCGCCCTGGCGGAGCACGTGGCCAAGGCCATCATCTGCGGCCTCGACGGCATCATCGTCGATATTCCCCTGCTGCTGGCCCTGGAGTGCCGCCTCTGCCGGAATTGCCAGCACGGCCAGGGCGACTCCTGCCCCATTGAGATAGACAAGCTCCCCGTCAAACGCGGCGCCCAGCGCCTGGTGAACCTGGTGGGCGCCTGGAACAACCAGCTCCTGGAAATCCTGGGGGCCATGGGCATGCGGGAGGTGCGGCGCCTGCGGGGTGAAGTCGGCCGGGCCATGTTCAAGGAAGATCTGGATAAAGAGATCTTCGCACCCCTGTTCGCCCGTCCCGAAGGGGCGACCCGGCGGGTGGGGGAATGAGAGGGGTTCTGGGTTTTGGGTTCTGGGTTCTGGGAAGGGGCAGGAGCAGCCTGCGCCCCCTATAAGCCAAACCATAGAAGGCCTGCCTTTAAGTCCCCCTTTCCTAAAGGGGGATTTAGGGGGATTATGGAGGCGTCATGTAATCCCCCCTACCCCCCTTTAGAAAAGGGGGAAAAGAAAAAGAATCTGCGTTTTCAATTTTTTCATGCATGAGATCACGTGATATATGGCAACCTCAGACTGAGAGAATGATATAAAATGGCACAACCCCAGAAAGTAGTCCCCATGGAGTCCTGGTCCCCGGGCCAACCCTGGGAGCCCGTTCCCACCCCGTCCCGGTTCAAGAATGCCTTGAGCAAGTACCGGGTCTGGCGTGACGAACGAAAATGCATTAAGTGCGGCCGCTGTGTTGAGGTCTGCCCCTTCGGGGTCCACGCCAAGGCCGGCAATTACCTCAGGCGTCCCAAGAGCTACCGCTGCCTGGGTACGGCCTGCCAGAATAATGATTTTTACTGCGTCAGGCAGTGCCCGGCCCAAGCCCTGCGGGTCAGCATCCACCCGGTTTTCAGCACCCTGGGCGACAGCCGCTGGACCCCGGACCTGCTCCTCAGTAACTGGTGGCAGGCCGAGACCGGCGAGCTGCCCTACATCGACCTGGACTACCGCCTGGGCGACTCCGGCGGCGGTTTCGACCAGCTGCGCTTCCTGTTTCCCAAGGCCCGGCCCGACTTCCAGTTGAGCCACGACGACATCTCCCTGGAGGTGGAAATCAACCGCCGGGGAGACGGCCGGCCCCAGATCAAGCTGTCGGTCCCCTGGTACGGCGGCGGCATGTCCTTCGGCTCAGTCTCCATCAACACCATCATCTCCCGGGTCCAGGCCGCCATCCGCTTCAACACCATGGTGAGCACCGGGGAAGGCGGCTACCCCGAAGCGCTTTACCCCTATGACCATCACATCGTCACCCAGTTGGCCACCGGGCTCTTCGGCGTGCGGGAGGAGACCATCCAGCGGGTGCGGATGGTGGAATTCAAGTACGCCCAGGGGGCCAAACCCGGCCTGGGCGGCCATCTCCTGGGGGAAAAGGTCACCCCCTCCGTGGCCCGCATGCGGGAATCGGTGGCTGGCAGTTCCTTGTTTTCGCCCTTCCCCTTCCACAGCGTCTACTCCGTGGAAGACCACAAGAAGCACATCGATTGGGTCAAGGAGATCAATCCCCGGGCATTGGTGTCCGTCAAGGTTTCTACCCCCACCGACGTGGACATGGTGGCCGTGGGCAGCTATTACGCCGGCGCCCACGTGGTCCAGCTGGACGGCAGCTACGGCGGCACCGGCGCCGCCCCGGACATCGCCAAGAAAAACATCGCCATGCCGGTGGAGTACGCCATCCCCAAGGTGCACCAGTTCCTCCGGGCCGAAGGCATCCGGGACCACGTCACCCTCATCGCCTCCGGCGGCATCCGCACCGCCTACGATATTGCCAAGGCCATCGCCCTGGGGGCCGACGGGGTCCAGATCGGCACCGCCGACCTGGTGGCCCTGGAATGCCTGCGCTGCCACAACTGCGAGTCCGGCCGGGGCTGCGCCCGGGGCATCGCCACCACCGACCCCGAGCTGGTAGACCTGATGACTGTCGCCTGGGGCACTGACCGCATCAGCAACCTGTATTACTCCTGGACCTGGCAGTTAAAGGAAATTTTGCGCCGCCTGGGCCTCAGGAGCATCCGGGAACTGGTGGGCCGCACCGACGTCCTGGCCCACCTGGACTATTTCGACCGCCCGGTGGACGACGATCTGCGGCGGAAAGGTTAGTTCAAGGTTCAAGGTTCAAGGTCAGTGTAGGGCGGGCACTGCCCGCCGTAAATTGAACCCAGAGAATTTATGATTGGCGGGCAGTGCCCGCCCTGATAAAGACATTGAGGATATCAATGAAGTCCAATGCCAACCTGAATACCCACCCCGGCCTCGCCCTGCTGGACACCCGCCGCGACTTTACCTCCCCCTACCCTTCCGGCCGGGTTTATAAGGCCGATGAAGAAGGCGGCTGCGGGGTCACCGGTTTTGCCTGCAGCATCCCGGTGGCCGGCCGCCACATCTTCCAGCCCTCGGTGCAGATGCACAACCGGGGCAACGGCAAGGGCGGCGGCATCGCCGCGGTGGGTCTGGATGCCGACACCTTAGGGGTTTCCCAGAAGATCCTGGAAGACGATTACCTGATCCAGATCGCCTACCTGGACGCCGAGGCCCGGGCCACGGTGGAGGCCCGGTTCATTACCGAGGTCTTCCGGGTGGAACACGCCCGGCGCCAGCCCACCATCGGCGACTGGCGGGATTTGCCGGGCCTGATGGTCAAACCCCCGGAGGTCTGGCAATACTTCGTGCGGGTCAAGCCCGAGGTGCTCCAGCATTTCATCCTGAAGCACAAGCTTTACCACGTCCCCGGGCGCAAGGTGGAAGACGAGTTCGTGGCCCAGAACTGCTACAAGCTCAATGAGACCTATTATGCCTCCCTGGGGGAGAAAAAGGCCTTCGTGCTCTCTCAGGGGCGCAACCTCATGATCCTCAAGATCGTGGGCTACGCCGAAGAAGCCGCCCTCTATTACGATCTCCTGGATTTTAAGGCCCACATCTGGATCGCCCACCAGCGCTACCCCACCCGGGGACGGGTGTGGCACCCCGGCGGCGCCCACCCCTTTGCGGCCCTGAACACCGCCTTGGTGCACAACGGCGACTTCGCCAACTACTTTTCCGTCAGCGAATACCTGAGCCAGCGGCACTTCTATCCCCAGTTCCTCACGGACACCGAGGTGGCGGTCTTGACCTTCGACCTGTGGCACCGCCTCTACGGCTTCCCCCTGGAGTACGTCATCGAGTCCATGGCCCCCACCACCGAGCGGGACTTCGACCTCCTGGACCCGGAGCGCCAGCGGATTTACCGGCATCTCCAGACCACCAACATCCACGGCTCCCCCGACGGCCCCTGGTTCTTCATCATCGCCCGGAACGACCCTGACCGGAACCGTTTCGAGCTCATCGGCATCACCGACACTTCCATGCTCCGGCCCCAGGTCTTTGCCCTGCAAGACGGCGAAGTGCAGATCGGCCTGGTCTGCTCCGAAAAGCAGGCCATCGACGCCACCCTGGAGAGCCTGGCGGCGGAGGACTCCCGGTTCTGCCCCGTGGCCGACCTCTATTGGAACGCCCGGGGCGGCAGCGCCACCGACGGCGGCTCCTTCATCTTCTCCCTGGAAGGCAAGAACGGCCACCGGGTCCTCTCCTGCCACGACAAGTTCGGCAAGCCCAAGACCGTGCCCTGGCACCAGCGTCCCTGGGACGGCACCCGGCTTCCCATCAACATCAGTGAAGATTCGGAGTTAAGCCGGCTGATCAAGTCCCACCTGGAGGACTTAAGCGGCCAAAAACTCTTCGGTTGGGTTAAAGGACTTGTCCCCATCTGGTCCTATGCCAGTTTCCGGGAAGCGTTGGCGGTGACTGCGGCCCAGGCCACGGGTGGCGACGGCCCCAAGGCCGCGGCCATCAATGGCCTCTCCCTGCTCCTGGACCGGCGCTACGATGCCGGCGACAAGAAACGCAGCCACTTGCTGCGCCTGCTCATGGAGGCCCTGACCGAGATCTTTCATGCGACCCCCCGCCTGGGCAAAGCGCACGCCAGCCGCTACCGCTGGGTCGATTTTGAGACCCGGGACCGTCTTAAGTCCCCGCCCCGGGACGACGCGGTGCTGGTCCTGGACGCCGCCGGCTTCCCCCCGGAAGGGGACGGCTGCGACGCCCGTTTCCTGTGCCGGGCCTTCGAACTCGGGTGGAGGCAATTCCTCACTTATGGCTACAAGGGCCAGCGTTTCCTCGGATGCGGCTTCGGGGCCGACACCGATGACGTCAAGATCGACGCCTACGGCAGCACCGGCGACTACCTGGCCTCGGGCATCGACGGCATGTCCGTCTGCATCCACGGCAACGCCCAGGATCAGCTGGGCCAGATCATGAAGCGGGGCAAGCTGGTGGTCCATGGCGACGTGGGTCAGACCTTCATGTACGGCGCCAAGGGCGGGGACGTCTTCGTCCTGGGCAACGCCGCCGGCCGGCCCTTCATCAATGCAGTGGGCCGCCCCCGGGCGGTGATCAACGGCACCGCCCTGGACTTTTTGGCCGAGTCCTTCATGGCCGGCAACCCCCATGCCGGCGGCGGCTTTATCATCGTCAACGGCCTGGAGTTCGACTCCCGGGGCCGCATCCGCTCCCAGCGCACCCCCTACCCCGGCGGCAACCTCTTCTCCCTGGCCTCGGGTGGCGCCATCTTCATCCGGGACCCCTATCAGCAGGTGGTGGAGGAGCAGTTGAACGGCGGCGAGATCGTGCCGCTGACCGCGGCCGACTGGGACCTCATCCTGCCGTATCTCCAGGAAAACCAGCGCCTCTTCGGCATTTCCATCGAGGAGGACCTCCTCACCGTAGAAGCGCGCCTCCGGGCCCCGGATCAGGTCTACCGCAAGGTCCAGGCGGTCAAGCTGGCGGTCCTCACCCAGATCGAAGACGCCTGGGAATAGGCTGAAGGCCAAACTTCAAGGGCGGACCCTCTGGGTCCGCCCTTTTTTTATAAGGTGTTTCATACCACTTCGCACTCAAATGGTAGCACAGGCTTTCCAGCCTGTGCAGGCGCAGGCTAAAGCCTGCGGCTACCAATAATTACCTTTTGAT
>JAGVPN010000079.1 GCA_020052215.1 Syntrophobacterales bacterium | reverse complement strand
TCGTAATAACTTTTACGGAACAGAAACCACCATGACCCAGGCAACCGCTCCCATGAGTCCAGCCATCAAAGTCATCACCGGGCTGGTTCTGGCGATGACGGTGGCGCTGCTCCTGGCTGCCGTCAAAGTCCACATTTTGCTGTTGGTGGGTGCAGTCCTCGCGACTATCGCCTTGTTCTGCTATCTTTATGCCCCCATTGCCTATGAGCTCACGGGCGATCAGCTGACGGTCCGGTTGCGGATGGGCCGGAAGGTTTTCCAGGCGGTAACGAAGTGCGCCACCCTCACCGCCCGCCCCCCCATGGGGGTGCGGCTCTGGGGCAATGGCGGGTTATTTGCCGCCACGGGCATCTTTTGGAATCCGGCGTATGGCGTCTATCGGGCCTATGTGACCAGCGCCCGGTACCAGGACTATGTCCTGGTTGAGACCCTGACCCAAAAGGTCCTGATCAGCCCGGAAAACCCAGAGGATTTCGTTAGAGCCTGGGCCTCGTCTACACCTGCGGCTCCGGCGCCGGGCTAACCGCGTCCATGCTGGTTCCCAAACTCCCGCTTGGGGACCTCCTTTGGATGAAAGCCTTGTTTGCAAAATTTTTCTCGTCGCGTCTTACGCACTGAAAATGGCGCGTGAGACGCGCCCTACGGAACTCAACCTGAAGGTGTTTCACCTGCCGGAGTTGGTCAAGGGAACCTGCGCAGCTTCACTGCATCGCTTCGTTGACGGTCCAATATGACGTCTTGACGTCTTAGCGTTGTGAGGTTATAATGTCGATATGGAAACCTCACAGAAAAGGACCACTATTTACTTCGATCCCGACCTGCACCGGGCTTTGCGGCTCAAGGCCGCGGAGACGGACCAGTCGGTTTCCGATTTGGTCAATCGGGCTGTTCAGCTCAGTCTGGCTGAGGATGTGGAAGATTTGGCCGCGTTCGAGGCGCGCCAGCACGAACCCAACCTGCCTTTTGAGGAAGTCCTGAAAGACCTGAGGCAGCGTGGCAAGATTTAGGCTATTAATCAAGCCTTCGGCGGTCAAAGAAATCGAAGCCATCCCGTTGAAGCGGGATCGCCAGCGGGTGGTGGAGCGCATCCGCAAGCTGGCTGAGGACCCTCGCCCATCGGGAAGTGAAAAAATCTCCGGCCAGGATAAGTACCGGGTGAGGCAGGGACGTTACCGCATCCTTTATACCATCGAAGCTCAAGACCTGCTCGTGCAGGTCGTCAAGGTGGGCCATCGGAGGGAGGTTTACCGGTAAGTGTTGCAGTTTTTATAGGGCGGCCTGTGGCCGCCAGAATTCGGCGGGCACAGCCCGCTCTATGGAAACTGATGTGAAGTTGTAGTCAATAAACTATGAATATTCATGTCATTCTGAACGGAGCGTAGCGGAGTGAAGAATCTCGGCGGCTTACAAAGAGAGATTCTTCGCGGCGCTCAGAATGACAATAATGGTCTTTTGATTGTTTATTGGTATTGAAACTCGCCCTCGCCCCTACTTTAAAGCATGAACCAAAGGTGGCCCAATCTCCCGGAAGCCGCGGCGGACTTCCGCTTTCTCCTGGCCCGGGGCTATCCCCGCCGGGCGGCCCTGGGCCTGGTGGGGAACCGGTATGGCCTGGATGAAATCGGCCGGCGGCTCCTGCACCGAGGGGTCTTTGCTCCTGAGGTTGCGGCTGCCCGCCGGGCCAAATTGCGGCTGCTCCGGGAATTGCCGGGCCTGCCTCTGGGACTGGACGGCCACAATGTCCTGATTACCCTGGAGTGCGCGGCGCGCCACCTCCCCCTGGTGGCCGCGGACGACGGCTTTATCCGGGACGTGGGCGAGATTTCCCGGGCCTTCCGGGTCTCGGACGCCACCGACCGGGTCCTAACACTGGTGGCCGATTACCTGGCAGGCCAGGCGGCTGGCCCCCTTGAGGTCTTCTATGACGCCCCCCTGAGCCTAAGCGGCGAACTGGCCGGGCGCACCCGGGAAATCTTTGCCTCTCGCCACCTGGCGGTTCAAGCCGCGGCGGTGCCGGTGCCGGAGCGGCTGCTTTCGGGCTTTCCCGGGGCCATTGCCACCAGCGACACCGCCTTGATCGACGCCCACGCCACCGTGGTGGACCTGGCCGGCGAGATCATCCGGCGGCATCCGGCCTGGCAGCTCATCTATCCGGGGGAACCGGGGCCCGGGGAGGAGGGGTAGAAACGGGGGCGCCGGTTTTTCCGGGCGCACTTCCCCCGGCCGGCAAAAAGTTCGCGACCGGAGGCCCTCATGGACTTGTCAAAAAAACTTTTTTAGATTATATCTTTCCCAAAGGGCAATCACGGGCGGTTAACTCAGCGGTAGAGTGCCATCCTCACACGGTGGAAGTCACTGGTTCAAATCCAGTACCGCCTACCAGCAAATTCAAGGGGTTACGGCCTTAAGCCGTGACCCCTTCTTAAGTTTTTGTGACTATTTTGTCACCGGCGGCTCCAAAAACCGATTGAGAAGCTCCATATGGAGATAACGGCTCGCAGCCGGTCCTGACCAGGCTTAATCCCCGGGGAATTTCAAACCGATACGTGGTAACATAAATTGTTAGACAAATCTCCTGATCTCGCCCGGGGTGCGCCTGCCTGATTAAATCTGGCCCGCCGCTTGCCTGAGCCAAGGATAGCTCACCACCGTGGATAAACATCACAGCTGCCTCAACACCCGGGCCATCATCGAATATTTCGAGGCGCAGTCGCCCGAGGCGGCGCCCGCCTTATTGGCAGGGCTCGGTCCGGAAATCGCCGCGCTTGCCGATCCCCGGGAATTTCTCCTGGAGGCCAACAACTGGGTCTCCAGTGAGGTTGTGATCCAAATGTTCGATAATGCCAGGCGGATTACCGGCCGGGAGGATATCGCCTTTGATATCGGCTTCCAGACCGCGGCCCGGAAAAAGTTGGGTTATGTCCAGCGGATTATCATGTTTGCCTACAAAAATCCCCGGAGCACCCTGAAACGGGTGCAGGCCATCAATGACAAGTTCAACAAGAATAAACGGATCGAGATCCTGTCGACCAGCCGGGACCGGGCGGTTCTCAGGCTGCACTGGTTCCCGCACATCCCCGGCCACCTTGATTTTTGCCGGTTCAACCAGGGCATCTACTCGGGCATTCCCACGATCTGGAACCTGCCGCCGGCTCAGGTGGTGGAAACCCGGTGTTTTTTCCAGGGGGACGAGCACTGCGAATACCATCTAAAATGGGACAAAAAATCATTCTTCCGGGAATCCTGGCTGCGCCTGCTGGCGCCCTGGTCGTTGCTCAGGTCCATCATCGAGGAACTGGAGCACGACAAACAGCTGCTGAAACATAAGTTTAGCGAGACTCACCTGTTGAACCTGCAATTGCGGGAAAAAATCGGCAAGCTTGAATGCCTCCACCAGACCAGCGCCGCGGCCATGTCGCTGCTGTTCATGCAAGATATGGTGCAGTTTTGTTTGGGACTCCTGATCAAATTCACCCAACTGGACCGGGGGGGTATCTTCCTCCTGGACGACCAGGGACAGACGCTCTCCCTGCAGGAGGCCGTGGGCTTCGACCCCGAAAGGGTGGCGCAGGTCAGAGACCGGCGGATATCGCTGTTTGATCCGGGACAACTCCTGGCCCGGGTGGCGCTGAACGGCAACCTGGCGGTTTTCCTTAAGGGGAGTTCTGGAGAACCCGGCCAGTCGGACCCGCTGCTCGATACCCTGGAGTTTTCCGCCGGGCTGGTTGCGCCTCTCATGGCGCGCCATCAGATTATCGGGGTGCTCCTGGCCGGGGTGCAGCCCGGGGCCGCCATTACCGAAGCGGACCAGGAGTTCGTGACCAGCTTTGCCAATCAGCTGGCCATCGCCTTGGAGAATTCCCGGCTCTACAGCCAGTTGGAAACCTCGGAGCGCCATTACCGGGGGCTGGTGGAAAACGCCCATGAGGGCATCTGGATCGTGGAAATCGACGGCACCATCAAGTTCGCCAATCGGCGGATGGAGGAAATCACCGGCGACGCGAATTTGGCCGGCAAAAACCTGGCGGACTTATGGGACCCGGAGAACTACCGGAAAGTGGAAACGATTTTGCAGCAAAATCAGGAAGGGCAGGTAGTGCAGCAAGAATTGGAGCTTATCTCCCTAAACCGCGGCCCGGTGCCGGTGATTATGAGCTCCGTGCCCCTGATGGAAAATGGCCGGTTCCTGGGCACCTTCGCCATGTTCAGCGACATCAGTGAAAAGAAGGCCATGGAAAAACAGCTCTGGCAGCACCAGAAAATGGAGGCCATCGGCACCCTGGCCGGCGGCATTGCCCACAATTTTAACAATCTGCTCATGAATATCATGGGCTTGACCGGATTAATCCTGGCCGGCATCGACCGCGAGAACCCGGCTCACGCCGACCTGAAGCTGATTGAACAGGAGGTGGTGAAAGGCTCGGCGCTCACCAAGCAGTTGCTGTCCCTGGGCCGGGGCGGCGCCTTCATACCCAAACCCATGGACCTCAACGCCCTCCTAGATGAGACCGCCAGGCTATTTTGCCGAACCCGGAGCAATATCACCATCACCCGGAAGCTGGCCCCGGATCTGCCCCCGGTGGAAGTGGACCCGGGCCAGATCGAGCAGGTGATGCTCAACCTGCTGGTCAATGCCTGGCAGGCCATGTCCCGGCAGGGGGAGATGACCCTGGCGAGCGAGACCGTGACGCTGTCCGAGGCTTTCTGCGAATCCTACAAGCGGCCGCCGGGCCGCTATGTGCACCTCAGCCTGACTGACACCGGCAAGGGCATGGATGAGCCCACGCTGGCCCGGATTTTCGAACCCTTTTTCACCACTAAGGACGTGGGCCAGGGCACCGGCTTGGGGCTGGCCAGCGTGTACGCCATTATCAAGCACCATCGGGGCATCATCCGGGTGGACAGCCAGCCGGGCCAGGGCTCCACCTTCCATATCTTTCTGCCGGTGTCAGGCAAAACCGCGGTTACCGCGGCATCCAGGCACGAGGCGATCCGGCGGGGGTCCGGCGCCGTTCTCCTGGTGGATGATGAGGACAGCGTCAGGATGGTGGCCTCCAGGATGCTGCAAGAGCTGGGGTACCAGGTCATGTTGGCCCCGAGCGGTCCCCGGGCCCTGGAGATTTACCGCCAGGAGCGGGAGCGCATCGATCTGGTGATCCTGGATATGCTCATGCCCGGCATGGGGGGCGCCGAAACGTTTCAGAAGCTGCAAGGGGTCGACCCGGGGGTCCAGGTCTTGCTGTCCAGCGGCTATTCCCTGGATGGGGAGACCCAACAGGTCATGGCGGCCGGGGCCCGGGGGTTCATTCAAAAGCCCTACCGCCTGGCGGTGCTGTCCCATAAGGTGGCGGAAATCCTCGGTACGTCCTGAGGGTGGCCGGAGGCCGGCAACCTCGCAAGCCGGCCTGGCGCCATGGGGCGAAGGGTGGCGGACTTGCAACCCTCTGCGAT
>JAGVPN010000466.1 GCA_020052215.1 Syntrophobacterales bacterium | reverse complement strand
CACCCCGCCCAGCCCGCCGCACAGGAGCACCGCCCCTCTGGCCGCCACCTCCCGGCCCACTTCCCGGGCCAGGGCGGCGGTTTCGGGACTGATGTCGCTCCCGCCGATTACCGCCAGATATACCGGTTGTGCCATGTTCTCCCCTTGACGCCGCCGTGATTATTTGGTGGCACAGGCTTCCAGCCTGTGCTATCGCAGGCTGAAGCCTGCGCCTACATGTTTATTTTTTCATTTGCAGCGGCAATGCAAAATACTTGCCGGAACCTGCTGTAAGGGCACAGCGGGCTGTGCCCTCAAAACCATAGATGGACACGGCTCGCCGTGCCGCTACGAACCGAAATTACCTTTGAGCCTCTTGCAAAACTGTTTTTTTGTCATCCTGAACGAAGTGAAGGATCTCAACCTTCTAAAAATACGAGATTCTTCGCTGCGCTCAGAATGACAATGGTGCTCAATGGGGAGTTTTGCAAGAGCCTCTTTTGGCAATGCCTATAATCTTCCAGGATGGCCAAATACCACCCATCAAGGTTTATTCTGCCACCTGACCTCGACCCGCATAAAATGGCCCCGCCATATACTTTGGCAATTATAGTCCAATATAGTAAAATAAACTTGAGAAATTAAGTAAAGCCCGGGGGTTATTCGATACCGCCCCTCACCCCGGCCCCTGGGTATTCCCCGATTGCGGGGCAGCCATGCTCCCGATGTCCAAAACGGCGATCCTCTCACTGGCCCTGGGGCTCACCTTGCTGGTGACGGCCTGCGCTTCTGCGCCCTTTACCGGACGCCGCCAGTTCCTGTTCACCTCCGAAGGCAGCGAGACCAGGATGGGCTACCAGGCCTTCGAGCAGATGAAGCGTCAATACAAGCTCTCCCAAGACCCCGACACCAACGCCCTGGTGGCCAAGGTAGGCCGGCGCATCGCCGACGCGGCCCAACGACCCGATTACCGCTGGGAATTTGTGGTCTTGGAAGGTAAGGAGGCCAACGCTTTCTGTTTGCCCGGGGGCAAGGTCGGCATCTTCACCGGCGTCTTGAAATACACCAAGGACGAGGCCGGATTGGCCACGGTGATCTCCCACGAAGTGGCCCACGCCCTGGCCCGCCACGCCGGGGAGCGGATGAGCCAATCCATGCTGGCCCAGGCCGGGGGCATCGGGCTGGGGGCGGCGCTGGGCGGGGTGGGCTCCCTGGCCGGCACGGCCATCATGCAGGGCTACAGCCTGGGCACCCAACTGGGCATTCTCCTGCCCTACAGCCGGACCCAGGAGTCCGAGGCGGACCACATCGGCCTCATCCTCATGGCCAAGGCAGGGTATGACCCGGCCCAGGCCCTGGATTTTTGGAGGCGCATGATGACCAAAGACAAGGGAGGCAAGCTGCCACAGTTCATGTCCACCCACCCCAATGACGCCAACCGCTTGAAAGAGTTGGAGGAGTTCCTGCCCGAGGCCCGGCAATACTACGTCCCCGCCCGGGAGGCCCAAAGCCTGCCCCCGTCGGCCCCCGCCCCCCCGGCGGCCCCGGCGGCCGGGCAGTGGATGCCTGCGGTCAAGTGATCCTGTCGTCAGAGGCTCCGGCAAAACTCCCCATCGACAACAATTGTCATTCTGAGCGAAGCAAGAATCTCGTATTTTCAAAAGGTTGAGATCCTTTACTTCGTTCAGGATGACAGAAAAACCAGTTTTGCAAGAAGCTCATTTGTATAAGCCCCTCCACTGGCGCACCAGGTCCGGAGTCTTGCTGCGCAAGACAATGCGTGGGCCCCGCAAGTGGGTCTTCAATTCATCCAAGGCCGTTTCATATAAAAGTCGCAATCAAACAGGTGGCACAGGCGTCTCGCCTGTGCGGGCACAGGGTAAAGCCCAGGGGGTGGTAAATTGGCGAAGGCCACGTCTTTGATCCCCTGGCCTTTAGCCAGCCGGAAATTCTCCCGGGAGGCAAAACCGCCGTCCGCGGCCAGTTGGCGCGGCGGTCGCTGAAAGATCGCCCTTTGCCGGTCCAGCCGGGTCGAAAACATACCGGCGTCCGCGGGATTGCCCGGGGGCGGGACGAATCTCCGGGATAACCCGCCCTGGGGAATTGCAGTTTGGGGCGGATTCCGCTATAGTTTTTGAGGGTCGCGGGACGGTTTGCTTGAAGAAGCTAGACAACGGCAAGACTACCGAAATAGGCCGGCGCCCCCAGCTGCATCTCTAAGAAGCCAGGATATGCCAGGGCAAGATGATCAACCTCCACGAGTTTCGCGCCGGACAGTACAGCGTGCCCTTCTCCTGCGGGGATGAGCTCCCGGAGTGCTGCTTTGCGTGCGTCTATCTTCTGTCCCATGAGACGGACGCCTGCCTCTGCGACTCCCAACTCTACTTCTGCGGCTATTCCTGGCCCGACAAGCTGACCCAGACCGTCCCCCCCTGCCTCCTGGACCCCTGATAGTATCGTGTCCCACAGATACCTTGCAAAATATTGGCCTCTATAACTCCCCCTCCCCTGGTGGGAGGGGGTTGGGGGGAGGGGGATAAGTTAAAGCAATTCCCAGCAATTTCACCCCCACCCCAGCCCTCCCCCATCAAGGGGGAGGGAGAAAAAACTTCAACCTTTTGCAAGATAATCCTGGGACGATACACTAGTTTCAGCAGCCGGTGGCGGGTCGACAGCGCCGGACCCCGGCATTAAGGTTTGACAACCCCGCCGCCTTCTTTTATTTTTAAGCCAGCTGGGAGGTTTGCCATGGGTACTAAAAAGTGTTGCCTCATCTCTCGGGCCGAGATTGCCCGGCGGGTGGCGGAGCTGGCCGAGCGCATCGGCAAAGATTATGCCGGTAGGGACCTGGTGATGGTGGGAGTCCTCAAGGGGGCGTTTATCTTTCTGGCCGATTTGGTGCGGGCCCTGCCCTTTCCGGTGATCGTGGATTTTGTCCGTTTGAAGAGCTACGGCGCGGGCACCGAGTCCGGGGGGGAAATCCACATCACCAAGGACGTGGAAGAGTCCCTGAAAGACCGGGACGTGCTGATTGTGGAAGATATCATCGACCTGGGCCTGACCCTGGAATTTCTGCGCCAGCACTTGCTCAGCCACCAGCCCCGCTCCCTCAAGATCTGCTGCCTCATCGACAAGCGCGAACGCCGCCGGGTAGAAGTTCCCCTGGATTACACCGGCTTTGTGGTGGAAAAGGGCTTCCTGGTGGGCTACGGTCTGGACTGCGGCGAGCAAAGCCGCACCCTGCCGGATATTTTTGTGCTGGAAAAGGATTGAGGCCGGGGGGGCCGTTTGGGTAGGTAGCAGCCATCCGCCCGCCCCGTCCAGGCGCCCCTCTAGGCGCGCTTGGAGGGCAGCGGGGACAGTAGGGGGCAAACCTATCACCGAGAGGAGTTGTGAGCATGGTCAGAAAGGTGGACCAAACCTACTGGCAAGAGTATTTCAAGACCTATAATGCCAAACGCTATGATGACCTGGTGAACAATTTTTATGCGGAGCACCCCACCTTCCAGAATCCTAAGTATAAACTGGAGGGCCGCCGGGCCATCGCCGATTTCTTCACCCAGCACCATACCGATGTCGATGAGACCTTGACGCCCATCACCGTGGTCATCACCCCGGAGGTGGCCGCTCTGGAACTGGATGGGGTGTTTTCTTCCGAAAAGGACGTCCCCGATTATTACGTTCACCCCCTTACCCGGGGAGTGGAGGTTAAATTGGGGATGGCCGCCTTTTATCATCTAAAGGGGGACCGCATCGCCCATGTCCGGATCTATTGGCTGAAGCCGGCCACCTAGCCAGGCGTTGCGCCTAGAACGACAAACTCAATCACCGGGAGGCCGGGCTATGCTGCCATTACAGGGATTGCGTCTGCTTGCCTTAGAGTCGTGGGGCGCCGGATCATTCGGCGCCATGATGCTGGCCCAACTGGGAGCGGAGGTCATTTCCGTCGAAAATCCCGCCGTGGGGGGGAACACCCTACGTCACATGGGGCCGTACTTTCTGGATGCGGCCCACCAGGAGAGCGAAGGGTTTTTGGCCGCTAACCTGAATAAGCGCAGCCTCACCCTGAATCTGAAAACT
>JAGVPN010000506.1 GCA_020052215.1 Syntrophobacterales bacterium | reverse complement strand
CTGGCGCGACGGCGGTCTGGCCTACTACCAGCCGATCACGGTCCATTAACCTTAAGGACAATCTGAGGGAGGGGCCGGCAACCCGCAGCCCCTCCCTTTATCTTTGCCCACTTATACTAATTGAACGTCAAACATAGAGTTCAGATGGGAGAATTTGGTAGCCGCAGGCTTTACCGTGAAAACCCAAATCCCCCTAAATCCCCCTTTGCCAAAGGGGGACTTTAACAATAATTCCTTCTAGTTCCCCCCTTTTTTAAAGGGGGGTCAGGGGGGATTTTCATTCTTGGGGGTGAAACATTTGTGGTTCATGAACGTTTAGCCTGCGCCTGCACAGGCGAGACGCCGGTGCCGCCAAGAAAAAGCAGACACCGCAGTCTCCCCAGTTGTAAACTCTACCTTTGACGTCAACTTGGTATTATACCAACGATCATTTCCTTACGGACACAACGAAAGATGAACAATGGCGGGGGTTGGTGGGGCGGCCGTTTCTGGCCGCCTCTCGCTGGCGGGCACGGAGGCCCGCCCCACCGAGCTATTTCCATATAACCGAGCAATCAAGAGACTATTTTTTGTCATTCTGAGCGCCGCGAAGAATCTCTCTTTTAAAGCCGCCGAGATTTTTCACTCCGCTGCGCTCCGTTCAGAATGACATGAATATTCATAGTTTTTTGACCGCAACTTCCTCTTCTACCGGCCCCATCACCCCAGCCAGGGTTTATACCGTTCTTTGCTCGGGGTAGTGAGGTGGAAGACCCGTTCCGGGCCGCCAGGCTCCACGGTTACCGTCACCGGCGCGCCCTTAGGCGCATCGCTGTAGGCCGCGGCCAGCCCCGCCGCCATCTCCAGGTCCTCCCCGGCTTCAACCCCGCGCCCCAGGACCAGCGGACCGGGGTATTGCTCAACTTTCAGCAAGAAATCCCCGGAAGCTATCAAGGTCTCAATCGCCTCATTTTCCCGCTGAGTCCGCCCCACCACCGCCTTGGCCCCGCCGGGCAGGCGGAAGTGCCGGCCGTATTTGAGCAGTTCCAGGTCCGGCCGGGAGGCCTCCTGCACGTGCCGCAGCAACTCCTTGAGCCGGGCCGCGTACCCCGGATCGGTCAACAGACACCCCCCCGCCGGGGCGGGATAGCGGGTGATGCCGTATTCCTGGGCCAGGGCCATCTGGGGTTTGCGCCCCCGGCCGCTGAAGTTCAACAACCGTTCCCGGTCCACCCAGCCCCGGACCTCCGGTTGCGTCGTTTTCAGGGATTTAGCGCTCAACGGCCTAAGGAGCAGGTCGGCAAACCCCGATTCCCGGGCGATGAGGGTTAGCGACCCTCGGTTCTGGCTCATGGGCCGCTGCCCCAAAACTTCCCCGGTGAAGAGAAAGTCAAACCCCGCCGCCGCCATCAGGCCCCCGGCCTCCCGGAGCATGAGGGTGTGGCAGTCGATGCAGGGGTTGTGGCCCCGGCCAAACCCGTGGGGGGGATCATAAATAAGGGGCAGAAATTTGTCGTAGAGGTCCACCTCCCGGAGGGGCAGGCCCAGGTGGGCCGCCGATTCCCGGGCCCGGGCCGCCCCGAAAAACGGGGTCACGAAACAGACCAGGGTGACCTCGATGCCCTGGGCGCGCAGCGTTGCCGCGGCCAACATGCTGTCCAGCCCTCCGGAAAAGAGCCCCAGGGCCCGAATGGTCTTGGTCATGGTTAGTTATGGTAAGGTGCGTCTTCCGCACCAAGAACGGCGCGTGAGACGCACCCTAAGGATTTTAAAGAGCAACCGGTTATCAGGCGGTTCTGTCCAGGCATAGCCCCGTGAAGCCCAGAGCCGTTATAAAAGCGGTGAAGCGGCGGCGCACCCTTGGGGCCAGAAAGGCCGGCCACTCGTCCAGGGCCAGTTCCAGGCGGACCTGGTCCCCCTGGACCCGGAGCCGCACCCGGGAAAAACCCCGGCGCCTCAGCCAGGCCTCGCCCCGGCCCACCCGGGCCAGGTCCTCCCTGGTTAATTCGGTGTCATAGGGAAAGCGGGTGGCCAGGCAACTCTGGGAGGGCCGCGCCGCGTCGAGGCCCAGGCCCAGGCTGAAAGAGCGGATGGCCGCCTTGCCCAGTTGCGCCGCCAGAAGCGGGCTTTGGACTCCCAGTTCCCGGAGGGCCCGGTGCCCAGGACGGAAATCGGCCAGATCGTCCAGATTGGTGCCGTCCCACAAAACCGGGATCTCCCGGGCGGCCGTAATCTCCCAGGCCCGGGTAATGATGGCCCGCTTGCAGGCATAGCAACGCTCCCGCCGGTTGTACCGGAATTCCGGGAGGCTGAGGGGATCAATTTCCCGCACCACGTGGTGGACCCGGAAGCGCCGGGCCAGGGCCCAGGCCGCGGCCAACTCTCCCGGCACGGTGTGGGGTCCGGTAAAGGTGATGGCGGTCAACCCCGGCCCCAAGGCCTGGGCCGCCGCCGCCAACAGCAGACTGGAATCCAGCCCCCCGGAGAACAGCAGGGCCGCCCGCCGGTGGCGCCGGAGAAATTCCTGTAAGAGTTTGATAACCTCACCTCCCGAAGAGAAGCAAGGGCAGGAGATTCAGTTGCCGGTGGTCAGCGGTCTCATACCAGATTGCAGTCAAAGGGTGGCACAGGCCAAACCACCATGGCCGTTTGGGGCTCCCCCCAATCATGAAATTCCTTGTAGGGGCGGTTCGCGAACCGCCCCTACGGATGAACTTTCACGGTAAAGCCTGTGGATACAGAAATAGTCTTTTGATCGCAAATCAGCACGAGAACATCTTATCCGGCTAACTACTGGCTCCTGGCTTGCGCCGGTTTCCCTCAGCTATCGCGGCTGGCGGTGCTGAGAAAGGAAGCTTCGTCATTCAGGGGCAGCGGTTCCACCGGTTCCCCCAGGAGAAACCGGCCGGATTCGATCCACTGTTTCAGGTGCTGGGCAATCTCCCGGGCCCGCACCAGGCTGGACAGGGGCACCGCAGGCAGTTCTTTACCGTCCAGGGAGAGGATGCCGCTCTTCAACTGGGCGTAGCTTACCTGCCCCAATACCTGACCCGTGCCCGCGGGATAATCGCTGCCGTAATCGACGATGGGCGCCATGATCTCGGCATCACTGACCCCACAAAAGTGGGCCATTTCCTCATTCAACAAGGGGATGGGGATCCCCAACCCCACCGCCAGGGAACAACCGTAACCCAAAATACTTACCCCCACCAGGTACCGGGGGTCCATCCGCTTCAGGTCCCCCAGCACCATCAGCGTCCCGGCCGGCCCCAGCGGTATCCCGTTTTCCGCCCGGGGTTTTTTCGGGTTGTGTTGGGTGCCGGGAAAGACCACATACCCCACTCCCCCTCCCAGGAAGATGCGGGTGCCGATGCCGACGGTGCGGTAGTACGGGTCATTGAACAGGGGGCTCAGCTCTCCGGCGGTGCAGTAATTGGCGTTGCCGGCCCGGGGTCTGAGCGGCCCCATATACGTATAGATGGTCCGGTTCGACAGGTTGACCGCCACGTTGTAGTTCTGATAGCAGTTCCGGGGATTGCACAGGATGGCATTGGTCATCTGCTTCAGGGTGATTTCCCGCTCCAGGCGCTTGTTGGGGTAGCAGTCGGTGCCGTAGGACTCCGCTACCAGGTGCACGGCCTTGCCGGCCACCAGGTCCTGGATGACGTGGCCGCCGCCGTATTTGAACTCCCCCGGGTACACCTTGTTCAGGGGATCTTCCTCGCAGGGTTCGGTGGCGCCGATATAGATATCCACCGCCGCTATGCCCGCGTAGACCGGCACATGATTGAGCCACGCCCGGGAGGCCTTAATGGGGGGCTTGGCATGGCCGAAATTAATGAAGGCCCCGGAAGAGCACATGGGGGAAAAGGTTCCGGTGGTCACCACGTCCACGGTCCGGGCCGCAGCCACCTCGCCTTTGCGGCGCACGATGTCGATAATCTCTTCGGCGGTGACCACCACCGCTTGCCCCCGCCTGATTTTATCGTTAATTTCCTGGTAGGTTTTATTCACCTGGTAGTTGGCCATACATTACCCTTCTTTAAGCGAGGCGATTTCCATCCTGGGACCTGGTTTCCTGGCTGCTCATGGGCCTGCTGGCGGTGCAACCTGTCCTCGAACCAGCGGGTTTTACTCCAGAGGGGGTTTAGATGAGAATCTTCGGCAAAGGGTTGCTTCGGTAAAATTCTCATAAAAAACTCCAGCCCCAAAATCCCGGGCAGCGAGCCGTCTTTTGATACTTTATTAAGATAGTCAGTGAATTACAACTTATAATTAGTTTCCGGCGCCTGGAGTGCAAGGTTGACTTGCGGGCATTTCTCAGCATATATGGTTACAGTTGTCAGGACGACCCCATGCGAAATATTCTCTGCCCTCTCTGTGAGCACGATCACACCTCCCTGGTGGCCCAGCGCCGGGAACGGGGCCTCACCATCGCCACGGTGGGGTGCCGGGATTGCGGCCTGGTCTATCACAACCCGGTGATCGAGGATCAGGATCGCCTGGAGGTGGCCGTGAGTCACCGGCAGTGGCACACGGGTGATGCCGGTTTCCCGCGCCAACTCCGCAAGCTGGAGAAACGCTGGAACCTCCAGTGGCCCTTGATCCAGCCGGTCTTCCAGCCCGGCGGTCGCGTCCTGGAAGTCGGCTGCGGCCTGGGTCTGGTGGGCGCCAGGCTAAAAAGCCTGGGAGCCCAGGTCTGGGCGGTGGAGCCCGACCCCGAGCAGGCCGCCTATGCCCGGGATCACCATGGCCTGACGGTTTTTACCGGCCGCTTCGAGGAGGCGGCCTTCGAAACTGCCCCCTTCGACCTGATCCTGGCCTCCCACGTCATCGAGCATTTCCCCGACCCCCTGGCCTTCCTGCGCCAGGTCAGGACCTGGGCCCACCCGGAAACCTGGCTCTTCCTGGAAACCCCCAACGTCCTGGCCCCCAAAGTGAGCTTCCGGCGGATGTTCTCCCCGGCCCACAACTTCTACTTTGCCCCCCAAACCCTGAGGTGGCTGCTCACCAAGGCCGGCTGGCAGGAGGAAAAACTGCGGGTGTGGCGCCGGGACGCGTTCCAGGTGCTGGCCCGCCCCGGCGTCCCCCAACCGCCCGGAGTGGACCCCCGAATGGCCGCCCAGGTCATGCGGGCTATCGCCCGCCACCGGTACCTCTATTATCTGAAATTGCTGTTCATCTGGCGTAAGATGCCCTGGTGGCAGAAATACTGGATGTATCAGCCGCAGGAGTCCGGGCGCTGAACCCCCGGATAAGTACAGCGATTCATAAACACGGTAACGTATTTCTTACTGCGCGAAGATCATTTCCCCCTCACCCTGACCCTCACCCCCATGGGGGAGAGGGGGTAAAGTTGAATTGATTTAATGCCTTATGGTTACTAGACCCGGCGACCTCACCTGCTCCCTCTCCACCCGTTTCGGGGGGAGAGGGTTGGGGTGGGGGCAGAACAACCCCATGCAATTTCCTAACCGGACAGTGGCCTAAACTTATAGGGCGGCCTGTGGCCGCCAAAATTCGGCGGGCACAGCCCGCCCGATGGAGACGGGTGGCGCAGGTTGTAGCCTGCGGATAGAGAAAAACAGGACAATTTTGCAAGAGCCTAACATGAAAATGAGTCCCGCTTTATGATCCCGGCCACCCTGATTGAGGGAGTGCGGCTTAACTGCGATATCGCCAGCGCCGGGCAATCCGGGCATTTCTCCCTATGCGGTCTCTTGATGCGGCTGCGCCAACTCTACAAGTGGGAGCACGGGCTTTCCCCCTGGCGGGAGCCCGAAGTGGCAGAGGTCCTGGCGTGGATCGCCCGGCGGGAGCGTACCTGGGATGACCTGGAAGAGGCGTCCTGGCGCACCCTCCCCTGGGGCGCCGCGGCCATCGACCCCTTTGCGGTGGCCACCCTCAACCGCCACCTTATTCCCCAGGGGCTGGCGTACGGCGCGGGCTTGAGCCGGGGCCTCGCCCCCACCTTCTTCCTGGGGGAACTCCTGGAGGAGCGGCGAGTGGGGGAGTTGACCATCCTGATCCTGGGGCCGGAATTGGCCCGGGACCTGGACGCCTCCCCGGCCCTGTGCCAGGGGACCCTGATCTATGCCCGCCGCCAGGCCCTGGCCTTTTACCTCTGGGACCATCTGTCCGACCCCATCCAGCAGGGCAACGCCTACCTGCAACTCGCCCTGAAAGCCTATCAGCTCAGCCTCAAGGACCTGCTCGCAGACCCCGAGGCCCATCAGGAGGAGTTCAACGCCTTCCTGGCCGGGGAGGTGGAAGCGGTCATCCGCCACGAGATGGGTGAAGCCCTGGAACCCAGTTTAGAAGACGCCTTCCCCGCGGTGCTGGAACGCTTCCCCCAGACCCGGCTGGAGCTCTGGGTGCGGACCCTCAAAGACGCCCTGGCCGACGTCAACGATTGGGGCCGCCTGGCCTATATCGTCGCCGAGCAGCGCCTGCCTTCCCTGGCGGTGATGCTCGCCTGGCGCCCGGGGCTCCTGCCGGCGCTGCTGCCGGAATTGGCGCCGGCCTTTCAGGATCTACTG
>JAGVPN010000476.1 GCA_020052215.1 Syntrophobacterales bacterium | reverse complement strand
TTTTCATATCAATGGGCCCTGATCTTTTCGCCGCCGGAAAGGGTTTCTTTGTGGGGCTCTCAATCGTTCGGAGTGGAAGACCGACTCGGAGTCATCTTCTCCATTAGATAATCATCCCGGTTGATACCAGATTATAAGATCTTAGGAGGAATACCACGCCAGGCTCTTCCCCGCAGACTGAGACGAAGGCACCGGGCCGGTAAGGTTCCATGCGTTAAAGGCAGATTGGGGGGCCACATAGGGGGATTGAGGAGGCAGACAAGATGGGCATGATCGCCTTTTATGCCGGATTATTCATTGGCATTCTTTTTGGTTTATTACTTTCATCGCTATGGGCTTTTTCCCAGGGGAAGCCTAAGGCCGGGGCGCTGTCCGACCCAGCCGAGGGATATTCCCAAGTAAATCTCCTGGAGCCTTGAACCGGGGTTCCCGCCCTCCCCAGGTCTTATCGCCGTTTAGGTTGGGGTGCGGGGAAGGCGGTACCCCGCGCCTGGACCATCTATTCTCTCATAAATTCTCCCAAGCCCCTTTGGGCAATTCCTTGACGCTGAAGCATCCGGGCCCTGTCCTTTCGTCCAACCGCGGGCGATCAAGAGCCTCGGTTGCGGGAAAGGTCGGGTACCTTTTCCGCCCCCTCAGGTCAGGGTGATGACCTGGTCGGCCAGCTGCATGGCGGTGACGATGTCCAGCATGTTGGTGGTTTCCCCCACCTGCTTGGCCTCCAGCAGCTTAAAATGATTGAGGCAGGTGCCGCATACCAGGAGCCTGACCCCGGATTGCTCCAGGTTCTGAAGACCGGCCAAGACCTCGGAGCCGGCCACGGCCAGCTTCACCCCGGCATTCAGCATCACCACGCACCACAGCTCCGGCCCCATTTCCTTGAGGGTGGCGATGAAATTGGCCATGAGTTTGGTTCCCAGGACATCATCGCCCCGGCCCAACCGGTCGGCGCCCATGAGGACGAGAATTTTGCGCCGGGCCTCCTGCGGTTTCTCCACGAATACCTGGCAGGGGCCGGCCTCCGCCCTAGAGCCGGTGACCGCGGCGGCGTCTCCCCGGGGCTCCACGCTGACCTGAAAACCGGCGCGCTGGAGCAGGCGGCTGACATTTTCCTGGGCCGCAGGGTTGTCCACCAGCACGGTGAGTTGCTTAACGTCGCCCCGGTCAATGAGTTCCTTGGTTTTGATCACCGGGTTGGGACAGGCCAACCCCCGGCAGTCCAGTGTTTGTTCCGACATGGTCTCAGGCTCTCCTCTGCTTATGGTCAGTGTATTGATTTTGGGGGATTTCCATTCAAGGTAATTGTTTGTAACTCATTTTCCCCTTAAGGCAACAAATTATGATGCAGCCGCAGTTTCGGTCTGGGTTGGCCGGCGGCTCCGTCCTCCATGCAGGGCCGCGCCCAGGGCGCCCACTAAATCCGGCTGGTCCGGGACGATGACCGGCATACCCAAATGCTCTTCCAGCATGGTCTGGACACAGGGGTTATGGGCCACCCCCCCGGCAAAGAGCACCGGCGCCACCACTCCCACCCGGCGCAGCATGGCCAGAGTCCGTTGCACAATGGCCAGATGGAGCCCCAGGGCGATATTGGCTGGCCTTTCCCCCCGGGCCATGAGCGAGGTGGCTTCGCTTTCCGCAAATACGGTGCACATGCTATTGATCTGAATACGCCTGTCCGCGGTCAGGGCAAAGCCGCCGAAGTCCTCCAGAGGCACCTGGAGGGCCGTGGCCATGAACTCCAGGAACTTGCCGGTGCCGGCGGCGCAGCGGTCGTTCATTTCAAACTTGGCCACCTTGCCGGCCTCGGATAGAGAGATGGCCTTGGTGTCCTGCCCCCCGATGTCCAGGACGGTGCGCACGCCAGGATACAGATGATGCGCCCCCGAGGCATAGGCCTGAATCTCGGTAATGGCGGTGACCCGGTGATGCTTAAGGTTTTCCAGCAGGAGCTTACGGCCATAGCCGGTGGCCACGATCCGGGCCGGCGGCAGGCCCTCCAGCAGCCGCCGGCATTGGGCCAGGGGATCGAAGGTGGTTGGCAGCTTGGCCTGGTACACCACCTGCGTCCCTTCCAGGAGCACCAGTTCGATGGAGCGGGAACCGATGTCGAGACCGATGATCCCGGGGCCGTCAAGAGATGGCATGATGACGCCTCACCTTAATCGAATTCACCTTCAAATTCATGCCGGGCTTCCAGCAGCAGATCATAGGCCCGCTGCATAACCTGCAACCCCCGGGGGGTGGGGCCGCCGGCCCTGGTGGAGGTGTCCAGGGCCAGGAGGAAAAACGCCAGATATTCGGCGGTGAAGGCGGTCTTAATTTCATGCAGCTGCTGGCGCCGCTGATCGTCAGAGCGCGAATACAGAGGATAAATTTTGGCCATGCCGTCTCCCGGTCGAGATTTAACCTAAGTGCAGCATCTCCACGAAGGCTTCCACCCGGGTCTTGAGCTGCTCCACGTCCTCCATGCTGTAGTCGGTCTCGATGCTGAGCATGGGGATACCGGCTGCCGTCAGGGCCTTTTCCACCTTGAAGGCCTCGATGGCATAGGGTTGGCAGAAAGACAGGCCATAGTGAATCACCCCATCCGCCTTGAGGTCCCGGGCCATGTCCACGATATGTTCCAGGCGCTCGGTATTGGGGGTGAAGCAGGCGCAATCGATGCGCATATAGCGCAGGGCGATGGCCTCCAGCATGGCTTCCAGGGTATCGCCGGATTCATCCACCAGGTCCCGGGTGTTGCGGGCGCCGATGCAGGATTCTTCCCCCACGATGACGGCGCCGGAAGACTCCACCACGAAAGGCAGTTTCCAGTTGGGTACCGCCATGGGGCAACCGGACAGCATGAGTCGGGGGGTAGCCGCCGGAGCCACGCCCTGGCCCGCCTTGATTTTTTGCTCCAACTCGTCGCAGAGTTCCCCGATCTTTTGGGTAAACCGGACCGGGTCGTCGTAGAAGCTGATCTGGTTGATGAGCAGGGCGTCCCGCCCGGATATGGGGGCCGGCGCCACCGCCCGGAGCCGGTTGAGGCGCTGCAGGACCGCCCGCCGGGCATTCACCAGCTTGATGGCCTCCTTGAGCCTGGCGGCGGTAATCGTATTGCCGGTGACTCGCTCGAGTTCGGCCTTAAACCGCATGATCTCGGCCTTCCACAGGTCCCGGTCGCAGGCCTGCTTCATCTGGGGAATTTCCATGACATAGACCGGGGCGTAGTCCGCAAAGATTTCGTAGGCCTTCTTCTTGCCGTCGCAGGTGGTTTCCCCCACCACCAGGTCGCAGGACTCGATGTAGGGGCAGAGGCGGGCGATCTTGAAGCCCACGAAGGATTTGATCAGGGCGCAGGTGTTCCGGGGCAGGACCTTCTCCGCCGCCTCTTTGCCGATTTCCGCTCCGGCGCACAGGCCCACCTGGATGGCGTCCGCGGCCAGGCTCAGCTCTTCCGGGACAAAGACGCAGAAGGTGCCGATGACTTTTTTGCCCTGGGCCTTGGCCTCCTGCAATTCCTTGATGCGGAGGCCGTGGACCTCGGACAGGACGAAATCCAGGTATTCCATGCCCTTGAGCCGGCCTTCCTGGGTCAGGTAAATGTCGCCATAAAATTTGCCCAGGACCTGAAGCAAGCCCTCATGGGCCGCCAGGTCCAGGTTCAGTTCATTCCACATCTTATCGTAAGGTGTTGGCATACTATTGATCTCCATAATAAAGTTCAAGTATGGTCCCAGCTGTATGTCCCTGTGCTCCTCTGACCCAAGCCGGGTTGCCCGCGAGACTCGAGCGATCGGGTTATTTATCGCCCTTAGCCACCGGGTAGCCGGCCTCATCCCAGGCCTTGATGCCGCCGGGGCAGCGATAGACGTTCTTGTAGCCCAGTTTTACCGCCCACATGGCGCCGTTGTGGCTGCGGGTGCATTTGACGAAACCGCAGTAGAACACCAGGGCCTTATCCTTGTCGGGGCCTAAAAATTTCTCGAATTTCGCTTTGGCGGCGTCGTCCATCTCCTTCACTTCCGGAATGGGAAAATCATACTGCATTGCCCCGGGGACGTGCTGTTTCTTGTAGCTGTCTTCCAGGGGCATGGTGTCGACGATCATCATGGGTTTCTTCTGGTCGATCCAGGCTTTTAACTCGGGGGTAGTGACGAGCTGGTAGCCGCCCCGGCTCACTTCCCGGGATAAGTTGACCCCGGAGGTCTCCATTGCCAGTTCTTTGCCGGACCAGGATTGGCCGCAACCCACCAGGGCCAGGGCCACGATGGCCATGAGCCCGCCCATGAGGAATCCGTGCTTGTTAGTCATTTTGTTGCTCCTTTCAGTAGGGTTTTTATTTTTACGATCCAGAGGTTTTGGGGCGCACGACTCCGCTGCCGCCAATACAGAAAGAGAATTGCCCCGATCATGATGAGGTCGCGCCAGAACGCGGTTTTGACGCTGTGTTGGGCGTCCAGTTCATCCGTCGTAAAACAGCCGCAGTCGATGTCCAGGTTGTGCCAGACGGCAAATCCCAGGATCACCAGGAATATCAGGAGTAAAAGAGCCGTAAGGGTGAGACTGCCCCGGACTTCGAAGCTGAGCCCGAACCCGGCCAGCAGCTCCAGGGCCGGCAGGCCCACGGCCACCAGGGGCAACAGCGTCTCGGGGATCAAGTCATACTGGGCGATGGCGTGGGCAAAGGCCCGGGGATCGAGGAGTTTGATAAACCCCGCATAAATGAAGATGCAGGCCAGACCCAGTCTCAGAAAATGGTACAGCCAGGTCAAGCTGACCGCCGCACCGAGTTCAGGATGCGGCCGGAACCGGCCGGAGTTGCCGGCCAGGGGTATTTCCCGGGAGGTAGTAGGTTTGACGCCGATTCTCGACAAATAATCACCCTGTCCTGAAAAGTTCCCGTAGGGGCGGTTCGCGAACCGCCCCTACAACGGCTTTTCATAATTTACGGGTGGGCCAAAGGCCCATGAGGAACTGTTCCGAAAAGTCTTTCGTAGGGTGCGTCCTCCGCACCATTAATCCATTTGAGTGGCGAGCGAGGCCCCCCGCCCTACGTGACTCTTCATGCTTTACGAGTGGGCCCAAGGCCCTTTGACTGTGTTAGTTCAGGCAAAATTTCATCAGAGACCGGTCTAGGCCAAATGCGGCCTCAAGCCGGTTGAAGGCGGGTAAGGTCTGGGGGCGCGGCCGGACCGAACCCCGAGAAGGGGTTTGGCCGGGGCCGGCAACCGGGCGCGCAAAGGTGCTGGCGCCCTCCACTGCTGGCGAAGCTAGCGGCGTTTACGTCGGTAGGCCGAGAAAATGACGAGACGAGTCTGAAGAATTACTGCAAGGGGGGCGTTAACCAGGACTGCGGCGTAGAGAAAGTTCCCGGCGATCAGCCCCACCCTTGCCCGGCCTCCGAATCCAGAGCCTTACCAAGGCTCCCCGGACGCCGGTGCTTCAGGATTTCAAAGGCGTGAAAAAGAGCGGCCGATTCACCAGGATCACCTCCTCGTAGAGAAATTCTGTGCAAATCATAAAAGAGAACCGGCGAGGAATCAAGGAATTTTTTCCCGGCCACCGATTTTCGCGGGTCAAGAGGAACATCGCCGCCGGGGGCCGCCGGGTTTAACCGCCTGGGCGCCCGACCCTTCGAACCGCCGGCCAAGAGGCAATGTCCGAATAACCTACTGACGGTTTTCAATTTTTCTGACTTTACAGTACAATCCAGGGAAAATTTTCCTCTTATTCCGGAGGCCATGATGGGTGATGCCGTCAATCTCAATTACTTGTTGGCCATGGGGCTCCAGGCCCGGCAATATGTCCTTAACCACGTCCTGGTCTGGCACATGCTGGTGCAGCTGATGGTGGTGGGGTGCCTGTATTTCCTGTCTCGCCTGGCCGCCGGGGCGGTGCGTCCATGGCTCCAAAAGCTCCTGGCCCGGCACCCCCTCATAGAACACTCTTTACCGCGCCTATCCAAGATGATCACCACCAAATTACTCAGCCCAATCTTCACCGTCGTGTTCCTGTGGTTCGCCCTGAGAACCGCCAGCAACTTTCATTGGCCCAATCACGGCATCCGCATCTTCCTGAGCCTGTTCCTGGCTTGGGTGATCATTCGCCTGTTGACCTCCCAGATGCATAACCGCACCCTGGCCAGGCTCATCAACGTCACCATCTGGTCCATTGCCGCCCTGGATATCGTGCATCTGCTCATCCCGGTCCTCACCTTGCTGGACAGCACCCATCTGCCCCTGGGTAAAGCGCATCTGTCGGTGCTTACCGGCATCAAGGGAGCGGTCATTCTGGCGGTGCTCTTCTGGTTGTCCAAAAAAATCTTGGCGTTCTTCGCTGACTGGATCAAGACGGTGCAAAATGTCACCCCCTCGGTGCAGGTCCTGTTGTCTAAGCTGCTCAGCCTCACCCTCTTCACCCTGGTGATCGTCATAGTTCTCTACTACCTGGGGATCAATCTCACGGCCTTCGCAGTATTCAGCGGCGGCATCGGGCTGGGCCTCGGTTTCGGCCTGCAAAAGGTTTTCTCCAACCTGATCAGCGGCCTCATCATCCTGGCCGACAAGTCCATCAAGCCCGGGGACGTGATTCAGTTGGGAGACACGTATGGCTGGATTAATTTTCTCGGCGGGCGCTATGTCTCGGTGTTGACCCGGGACGGTATGGAACACCTCATTCCCAATGAGGACCTGATCACCAACCAGGTGATCAACTGGTCTCACAGCAACAAGTTGCTGCGCCTCAAGATCCCCATCGGTATCGGCTATGCCTCCGACCTCCCCCAGGCCATGGAACTTATGCTGGCGGCCGCGGCCGCGGCGCCCCGGGTCCTGACCGACCCCAAACCCGTCTGCCTGCTAATGGGGTTCGGGGACAACTCGGTGGATTTTGGGCTGCGCCTGTGGATCAGGGACCCGGAAAACGGCGTCGCTAATGTGAAAAGCCAGGTCCTTTTAGGGGTTTGGGAGCGATTTCAAGCGCATGGCATCACCCTGCCTTTCCCGCAGCGGGTCTTGCACCACCAGTCCTTACCCGAACTGGAGGTGGCCGTCCGGACCCGGGAGCGGGCCGACCTGAACCCCGCGGGTTGACAGACCTCTTCCGGTGGGATAAATGCTTTACGAAAGATGTTTTTTAGACCGTCAGGATTACCCTTTATGGCGCTGATCATCATATTTGTGCTGGCTGGCCTGTGGCTCCTCCCCGGCGGGGTGGGGGCGGGTCCCGGCCTGCCCCTGAGATCGGAAGAGCACA
>JAGVPN010000105.1 GCA_020052215.1 Syntrophobacterales bacterium | reverse complement strand
CAGGCCGTCCAGGGTGATGGTGTCGTGGGCCATGAGGGCCAAAATCTTGCCCGCGGCCCCGGAGCCCTGGGTAATGGACTCGGCCAGGTCCTTGGGGCCTTGGCAGGCCCCGGCCAGGAAGATGCCGTCCAGCACCGTTTCCAGGGGGCGCAGCTTGGGATGGGATTCCATGAAAAAGCCATCGGGTCCCACCGGCAGCTTCAGCACCTCCCGGAGGGCGGCGCCATCCCCCGGCGTCATGCCCACCGCCAGGACCGCCAGGTCCACCCGGTCGGCGCTCACCCACTGCCCCAGTTCCTGGTCCGCCTGGATCACCACTTGGGTCCCCTCGCCGGGCCGGATATCCCTTACCTTCGCCCGCATGAACCCGATACCCGCCTCCCGGGCCCTAGTGTAGAGGGCCTCCCACTCTTTTTTGACGGTCCTGATATCCCGGTAATAGATGCGGATGCGGGCCTGGGGCAGGCGGGCTTTCAGCTCCAAGGCCTGCTTCAAGGCCGTGGGGCAGCAGACCCGGGAGCAGAAGCGGTTCCCCTCCGCTTCCCGTGAGCCGACGCACAGGACAAAGGCGATGTCCTGGGGCAGGGCGGTGGCGCCATTGGCCAGCCCCAGGCCCCCGGCAGGCCCCTGGGGGTCCAGCAGTCGTTCCAGGGTCACCGTGGTGATGACCTGGGGCAGATCGGCCCAGGCTTCGTAACGGCTGCCCGCCGGCGTAAAGGGAGTGAAGCCCGTGGCCACCACGATACTCCCCACCTTAAGGGTAGGCTCGATTTCCCCCTCCGCCTCCAAGGTGATGGCCTGGCGGGGGCAGGCCGGAACACAGAGGCCGCAGCGGTCGCAGTGCAACCCATCCACCACGTAGCGGGCCGGAAAGGCCGTGGGCGACGGCCGGTAGATGGCCGCCCTGAAACTAAGTCCCGCCTGCCCCTCATCCGGGACCTGCACCGGGCAGACCGCGGCGCATTCGCCGCAGAGGTCGCAGGCTTTGGTGACCCGGGGCCGGGTTTGCTTGACCAACACCCGGTAGTTGCCCAGATGGCCGCCGACCCCGGTGACGGCGCTGTCGGTGAGCACCGTGATGCCGGGGTGAAGCGTTACTGCGGCCATCATGGGGTTAATCAGGCTGACGATGCTCTGCCCCTGGGGAAAGGTCTTGTAGAGCCGGTTGGCCATGCCTCCCAGCACCGGGGCGCGCTCCACCAGGGTGACGGGAATCCCGGCATGGGCGATGTCCAGAGAGGCCCGGAGGCCGGCCGGGCCTCCGCCGATCACCAGGGCGGCCCGGGTCAGGGGCACCTGGCGCTCGGCCAGGGGGACCGCATCCCGCACCTTGGCCAGCCCCATGCGGATCAGCTCTAAGGCCTTCACCTCTGCTGCTGCCGGTTCCTGGGCGTGCACCCAGGAGCAGTGCTCCCGGATATTAACGATTTCCAGGAGATAGGGGTTGACGCCGTTTTCGGCCAGCAGACGCCGAAAGGTAGGCTCGTGGAGCTTGGGGGAGCAGGCCGCCACCACCAGGCGGTTCAAACCGAACTGCTGGATATCCTTGGCTATATCCCTCTGGCCCGCCTCGGAGCAGGAGTAGAGATGATCCCGGCAGACCGCCACCCCCGGTAAACTTCGGGCCTGCTCCGCCAGGGCCTCAGGGCTGATGACCCCGGCGATGTTGTGGCCGCAGTGGCAGATGTAGAGGCCGATTCGGAGGTCGTCAATCATAAAGATTTTGGGGAAAACGGGGGAAAAGCGAAAAGGCGAAAAACATCGCCATCAAGCTCATCCCCTGAAAAGTCTCACACAAGATTATGGTCACACGTGCAATCCTAATTATTTGGTGGCACAGGCGTCTCGCCTGTGCGATCGCAAGCTAAAGGTTGCTGCTGCTGATAAATTACCTGTTTGAGCGCAACTTGGTGTTATCCGTCGTCAAACAATGCATAAATTCGCTAACGCACTTTTGCTCCGAAAGATTACTTCCCCCTCACCCTAGCCCTCTCCCCCATTGGGGGAGAGGGAAAAAAGTGTTGCCGATTTAATATCTTACGGTTACTCAACCTGGCGACATCATTTACAAGGGTTGGGGTGAGCGGAACGACCGCATACAATTTCCTAACCAGATACTGCTGCCCTGCCCCCCTTTTCGAAAGGGGGGTTTTAAAGTCCCCCTTTAGCAAAGGGGGATTTAGGGGGATTTGGTTTTCCACGGTCAAGCCTGCGGCTACACCTGTACCCATCATTTATTCACCAATTTCGCCACCGCCGTAACCCAGGCCTGAGAAAACTCCCCGGGTTCGGCCACCACTTCCTCCCGGACCAGGGTGATGGCCGCGTCGTCGCAGATATTGACGCAGGCCCCGCAATAGGCGCAGTTTTCCACCTTAAAAAAAACCCGGCCGCCTTCCCGGGCAATGGCCTTCACCGGGCAGAGCTCGATACATTTGACGCAGTCCGGCGGGCACTTGTGGTCGTCGAGGACCATCCGGCCGCGGAATTGGGGGTTGACGCAAATGGCCTCGTACTCGCACACCGTCAAACACTGGGTGCATCTCAGACACAGGTCGGGGGCCGGCATAGTCTGGCCCGCAGCCTCATCTAAGACGATGGCCTGGCGGGGGCAGGCGGCCAGGCACTTGTGGCAGTGCTTGGGGCATTCCGCCAGATCGTTGGGGACCAGCTTGAGCTGTTGGCGGCACCAGTGCTCCTGGCCGTCGGGCTGGGTCGGGCAGGGCAGGAGGCACCGGCTTTTGTCCATGTCGATCTTGGGGAGAAACGGCGCCAGCCCCTGGTGGTCCGCCAGGATGGTCTTGACCTGGCCGTTGTAGCTCAGGGTCACCGCGGCCACCGGGCAGAAATGGGCGCAGATTTCGCACATCAGACAGAGCCGGGGGTCGATGGTGATGTCCAGGCCATCGTCTGCGAAAATAATGATGACCGCCTCCCGGGGGCAGACTTTGGCGCAGATGTCGCACTTCAGGCACAAGACCTTGTCCAGGCGCAGCTGCACCGTATCGACGAACAGCTTCAGCGTCAATTCCAGATGCGTGTCGGTTTCGCGTTTGACGACCCGGGGTTGCATGTCACCTTCAAAAACTACGTTTAATTGTTGGCGCAACTTTGAATCGGGACTCTATCACTTGTAGCCCCAGGTGTTATGCGCAATTTGCGCTCAAAAAGGTAATTTCCCTTCGTGCGTCTTATACCAAGTTGCCGTCATAGAGGTAACTCTGGCTTTATGGTTGCAACCACCGTAGGGGCGGTTCGCGAACCGCCCCTACAATTCGGATTATTACTTGTT
>JAGVPN010000393.1 GCA_020052215.1 Syntrophobacterales bacterium | reverse complement strand
TCTCCCCCAATGGGGGAGAGGGCCGGGGTGAGGGGGAAGTATTCTTCTCGGAGCAAAAAGTCCGTGAGCGAATTTATGAATTGTTGGACGATATTTAACCAGCATTTTCTTTTGCAAAAACCTAACCGGACACTGCTGCCCTGCCCCCCTTTTTCAAAGGGGGGTTCTAAAGTCCCCCTTTGGAAAAGGGGGACTTTAGGGGGATTTGGGTTTTCACGGCAAAGCAAGGCAATACTGATAGAATTATCTTGAGAGGAGAAAACGGCGTGCCGCGACTGGAAGTAAACATTGATCATGTGGCCACTCTGCGCCAGGCCCGCCTCACCAATGAGCCGGACCCGGTGACCGCCGCGGCCCTGGCGGAGCTGGCCGGGGCCGACGGCATCATCGTCCACTTAAGGGAAGACCGGCGCCATATCCAGGACCGGGACCTGGAACTGCTGCGCCAGACCGTCAAAACCCGCCTCAACCTGGAGATGGCCGCCACCCCGGAGATGCTCACCATCGCCCGGGAGGTGAAACCGGACCTGGTGACCCTGGTGCCGGAGAAACGCCAGGAGCTCACCACCGAGGGGGGCCTGGAAGTGGCGGGGAACAAGACCTTTCTCAAAAATTTCGTCCAGGACCTGAAGGAAGTGGGCCTGAGGGTCAGCCTGTTCGTAGACCCGGTGACCGCCCAGATCGACGCGGCCAAGGACGTGGGGGCCGAGTGGGTGGAACTCCACACCGGCACCTACGCCGACGCCCTGACCCGAGCCGAAGCCACCCGGCTCTTCCAGGAACTGCTCAACGCCGCCCGGCACGCCCGGAGCATCGGCCTGAAGGTCAAATGCGGCCACGGCCTCAACTACCGGAATATCAAGCCGTTTCGCGGCCGGGAGGAGTTCGCCGAGTTCTCCATCGGCCACAGCATCATGGCCCGGGCCATATTGGTGGGGATCGAGCGGGCCGTCCGGGAGATGGTGGAATTGACCCGATGGTAAAGAAGCGGTCAGCTTTCAGCCTAGTATCGTGTCCCACCGATACCTTGCAAAATGTTGGCCTCAATAACTCCCCCTCCCCTGGTGGGAGGGGGTTGGGGGGAGGGGGATAGGTTGAAGCAATGCCCAGCAATTTCACCCCCACCCCAGCCCTCCCCCATCAAGGGGGAGGGAGAAAAAACCTTCAACCTTTGGTAAGATAATCCTGAGATCATGCACTATCTAACCTGTAGGGCGGGCACTGCCCGCCATACTCCTTGTTCCCAAGCTCCGGCTGGGGCACGATGGCCAGTCAGGTCCAATGAAAAATCTTGATGAGCCTAAAGGCGCCAATGGCCAACCAGAAAGAAAGAAGATGAAATCTCTTTCTTTCGGCATGGTCAGCGATATCAGCCGGCTGCTGGCGGATAAGGGTTTCGGCCAAAAGCCCATTGACATCGTGGAAGCCCTGGTCTTTGCCATGTTTATCATCGCCGATACGTATTCCTTGGCTAAACCCGAAAAAGACCAGGCCAAAGAAGTGATACAGGGTTTTTATGACGATATGCAAAGCTATTTCATTAATCAGGTCATCATCGAAGATCATAAAATTACCGATGCCACCGAGATTCAGTCGGTCTCGGATAAATTTCACGATCTCAGCCGCAGCCGGTTTGTGCAGTATGGGGAAAAATTCAAACAGGATATTTCCGATCCCATGGCCCTGTCATGCCCGGCCACGGTGAGCTATCTGTTGGATAACCTGTTTATCCAACCCCTCAATAACGAAGAAAAAATTCTCTTGATGGGCGCAGTGTCGGATAAAGTCCTCTATTTCTGGGCCGGCTGCGTGCAGAATTTTAAATAAAAAGTTTTAGGTTACCGCGGCTATACTCGCCTCTCAAGCAGGATATTGGCAACGAGGGGAGGTTATGGGAGGCTTGAAATAAAAGAACTTATCGATCTACACGTCCATTCCAGCGCCTCGGACGGCTCGTTTCCGCCGGCGGAGGTGGTGCGTTTGGCCAAGGAGGGGGGCCTCACGGCCATGGCGCTGACCGACCACGACACCGTGGACGGGTTGCCCGAGGCCCTGGCCGCAGGGGAACACCTGGGGCTGGAGATCATCCCCGGGGTGGAGATCAGCGCCCAGTTCCCCGGCGGCACCATGCACATCCTGGGCCTGTTCGTGGACTACCACAACGGCCTGCTGGACGAGCGCCTGGCGGTGCTCAAACAGGCCCGGCTCGACCGCAACCCCCAAATCATCGCCAAGCTCAACGCCCTGGGAATCCCCATCACCATGGCCCGGGTGGAGGAAATCTCCGGCGGCGGCCAGGTGGGCCGGCCCCACATCGCCCGGGCCTTGATGGAGTCGGGCTATGTCCGCGACCTCCAGGAGGCCTTTGACAAGTACCTGGGCTGGCGCAAGCCCGGCTATGTCAGCAAGTTCCGCTTTCCTCCGGACCAGGCCCTGGCCATGATCCGGGAGGCGAAAGGCATCCCGGTCCTGGCCCACCCGTTTACCCTGAACCAGGGCTCGGCTTATGCCCTGCGCAACCTGGTCATCGAGCTCAAAGGCCAGGGGTTGGCGGGGCTGGAAGTTTTCTACTCCGATCACACCCGGGAGCAGCAAGCCCTGTATCTGAAGCTGGCGCAGGAGCTTGACCTTCTGATCACCGGCGGCTCCGACTACCACGGCCTCAATAAGCCGGAAATTTCTCTCGGGAGCATCCCCTGCCAGGACCGGCTGACCTACAACCTGGTTACGGCCCTGAAGGCCTGGCGCCGCCGGGAATATCAGCTTGGCGGGTAGTCCTCCCCGGGGCGAGTATGGTGTCCCCCAGATACCTCGCAAAATGTGGGCATCACTAATACCGTTTTCGGTTTTCGGTTAAAAGACTTTTAATTATCCATAAGAGCCTCTTGCAAAATTAATAAGAATTACCGGTCAGTGCGGCTATTTTGGGTTTTAAAACGATGCAACCAATTGTTTTCGTCCCTATTGCAGCAAAAAGAGCGATTTTGCGCGACTCAGGGCGGACTACTCCTGTAAGGTTGTCCCCGGCCTGTGTGCGTCGCTCAGCTTACCAGCTTGAGCAGCTGGTCGGCAAACAGGGCAACTACCCCCAACATAAGATGAAGCCTGACCTTCGCAGCTCCCCGAACCATCACGTTGCCGGCTCCGAACCCTTCCTTCAGCCAGCTGTTGAACCGCTCCGCCACGGTCCGCTCCTGATAGCGGACCATCTCATGGGGCGCCAGCGGGATAATCTCGCGCCCCCGGCCATTCTTATCGATGATGGGGACGTACCCCAGGCTGCGGCTCACGGCGTAGATCGGTTGGGCGTCATAAGCCGCATCCATCAGGTCATACAGGTAATCCACCCGGGCGCTGGTCAGCTTCATCAGCGGGATGACGACCTGGCTGTCGTGCAAGGAAGCCGCGGTCAGCGCCACGCTGATGGGCAGGCAACAATCACTGACGTCGGCGTGACCTTTAAAACCTCGCCAGGTCTCCTTATAGCCCTGGGAATTCTTCTTGGTTCCCACATCGCAGTGCGCTGGCAACTCCGCCAGGGCCTCCGGGGCCGATTGCCGGCCTTGACGCTCCAGGCGCGTCTCCGGTTTGGGTTCTCGCACCTCC
>JAGVPN010000442.1 GCA_020052215.1 Syntrophobacterales bacterium | reverse complement strand
GCGGTGACGGCCGAGCGGGCTTTTCTGGCCCGGCTGGAGGGCGGCTGCGTGGTGCCGGTGGCGGCCCTGGGGCGGGTGGCGGGGGACTCGCTCGTTCTTTCGGCTTTGATCAGCGACCTGGAAGGCCGGCGTGTTCTGAGGGATCAACGGTCCGGGCCCATGGCTGAGGCGGCCGGCTTGGGCGCCCAAATGGCCGAAACCTTGCTGTCTCGGGGGGGACGGGAAATCCTGGCCGAATTGTATGGACGGCCTATTTAACTTTGAGAATTAACTTGACTTTCTTGTAATTATGTTATATTTTTAGCCAAATAGAATTATTTTTTAATGGAATCGGGGGATTCCAGCAATGCAGGCGAAATGGGGGATAGCCTGGCTATTAACAGCTTTCTGGCTGTTACTGCTTATCTGCGTCCCGGCGCCGGGGGTGGTCGCTGGAGACTACGCCTTAAGATCGCTTCCCATTCTCCCCATTGAGGCCCAGAGTTCTCTGGGAACTCAGATGTTCGGCGAAAAACCCCAGCCCCAGGCTGGCCCTAATCGCCCCGGCGTCCAAGCCGTTCCGTCTCTGCAACTCCATAATGAGGGTGGTGACGCCAGAGTCAAGCTGCCCCTCAATACGGAGCTCAATATCTCCATTCGATATAACCGGGAACCAACCCCCGGCGACCCGCAGCCCCTCAGTAAATCACCGCTCTACATGAAATACGCCATGGACTACCGCCTGGTGCCAAACCTGCGGGTGGGGCTCAACAGCTATCTGTACCGCCCTTCCGAAGAGGGCTTCCCGTTCCAGCGCTCCCTGGGTAGTCCGCTTGTGGGCTTTGGTCCGGAACTCAAATACGACCTGGGACGGTGGAATTTCCTCTTAAAGAGCCAGTTGGAGACCGGTAATCGGGACCAGGGCAAAGACCTGCAAAACTGGTTCCGGGTCTGGTATGCCTTCTAGTGGATGGTTTCCCCATCAGTTTCCCTCATAACCCGGAATTTCCATATCTGACATGCAGCTAATTAAGAATCATGCAAATAATTTCCGCCCGCCTGTCCGCCTGCAACGGTGCGTTTTTCTTCTCCCCTGATTCCCGCCCGATTCCTGGAGCGTCGGCAACGCTTCCTGGCCCGGGTGGAATTGCCGGACCACCGCCGCGTCTGGGTCCATGTGCCTAATTCCGGCGCCCTGACCGGCTGTCTCGATCCTGGTCAAGAGATCCTCCTGACTCACGATGCTCGCCCGGGGCGCAAAACCGACTATACCTGGCGCTTTGTCCGGGGAGCCGCGGGCTGGATTTGCATCGACACCCTGGTCCCCAACCGCCTGGTGGCGGAGGCCCTGGCCGCAGATGGCCTCCCGGGCTTGCCGTTGCCCTCGCGGGTCCGGGCCGAGGTTACCATACCCCAGGGCAGCCGGCTGGATTTTGTCCTGGAGGTGGAAGGGAAACTCCTGTTTCTCGAAGTCAAGAGCGTCACCTGGGTGGAAGATGGGGTGGCGCTCTTTCCTGATGGGGTGACCAGCCGGGGGCGCCGCCACCTGGAGCATTTGAGGGAGTTGGTGGGGCAGGGACACCAGGCCTGGAACGTCTTCGTGGTCCAGCGCCACGACGCCCAGGTGTTGCGACCCGCCGCCGCCATCGATCCGGCCTATGCCCGGGAACTGGCCACTGCGGTGGCGCACGGCGTCAATATCCTGGTGCTGCAGGAAAAAATCGCTCCACCGGAAATTACCCTTGCGTCTCCCCTCCCCTTTGATTTAACATAAATTACTTGCAACAAATTTCACACCGAATACTCACGAGACCTTAACCTATGCATGCGGCGCTCAATAACAATATCCGTATCTTTACGGGCAATTCCACCCGGGAACTGGCTCACAAAATCTGCGACCACCTCTCCCTGCCCCTAGGGCAGGCCCTGGTCAGCACCTTCAGTGACGGGGAGATCCGGGTGGAAATCGCCGATAATGTTCGGGGCCGGGACGTTTTCCTGATCCAGTCCACCTGTCCTCCCACCAACCACAACCTGATGGAACTCCTGCTGATGATCGACGCGGTGAAACGGGCCTCGGCCCGGCGGATCACGGCGGTCATCCCCTATTTCGGCTATGCCCGCCAGGACCGCAAGGTGGCGCCCCGGGTGCCCATCACCGCCAAGCTGGTGGCCGATCTCCTGTCCACCGCCGGGGCCCAACGCGTTCTCACCATGGACCTGCACGTGGGGCAGATTCAGGGCTTTTTCGATATTCCGGTGGACAATCTCTACGCCTCCCCCGTCATGATTCCCTATATCCGGGAGAATTTTCAGGACGACCTGGCCATCGTCTCGCCGGACGCCGGGGGGGTGCCCCGGGCCCGGGCTTACGCCAAGCGCCTTACCGCCACTCTGGGGTTGATTGACAAGCGCCGGGATGCCCCGGGCCAGGCCAAGGCCATGAATCTCATCGGCGAGGTCCTGGGCAAGGACGTGGTCATTCTGGATGATATTATCGACACCGGCGGCACCTTGAGCGAAGCGGCCGGGGTCATCGTCCAGCAAGGCGCCCGCAACGTCAACGCCTGCTGCACCCACGCCGTGCTCTCCGGGCCGGCGGTGGAGCGGGTCAAAAACTCCCCCATGCACCGCCTGGTGGTCACTGACACCATTCCCTTGAGCGAGGCGGCCCAAAAGTGCCCCAAAATCGTGCAACTGCCGGTGGCGCCCCTCCTGGCCCAGGCCATTGTGCGCATCCACCAGGAGGACTCCATCAGCTCGCTGTTCGAAATCCAGTTTTAAGGACAATCGCCACAATAGGTTAGGGTTATCCGGTTGACTCCCTGAGCCGAAATCTGTTGGGGGTTGAATTCTGGTTCCCAAGCAGGAGCTTGGGAACGAGAAATGAAAGCCGCGTCCGCTCATTCCCAAGCCTTAGCTCGGCAACGAGTCTGACACAAGCCGCAACTATCCCGGAGCGTAAAAGGTTGCCTGGCGCCGGGCAATCTCCTCGTCCGACCAACGGGTGGGTTTGCGGAGGATATCGGCTTAGATGGCGCGGTCTCCCCCCCAGGCTCTCGATCTCACCCGGATCAATCAAGGGAGTTTTTTTTCTATATCCTCTGCCAGCAACCTGGTGAGGACGGGCAGCAGTTCCGTTCGGACCTTGCTCTTGGGTACATAGGCGCTGACCCCGGCTGCGGCCGAGTCAGATCTATGGGCCTCATCATCATACATGGTGAGCATCACCACCCGGGTGGCGGGCGCCGCCGCTTTGATGGCCTGAGCGGCTTCGATGCCGTTCATCCCGGGAAGGCCGATGTCCATGATGACCAGGCACGGGGACATGGCCTGGGCCACGGTGACCCCTTCCTCGCCGCTGGCGGCTTCCAGCAACTGGTAGCGCGGGAACGAAATTTCCAGCCATTCCCGCAGCGATTGGCGAACACCCCGGTGATCCTCCACAATCAGGATATGAGGGCTCATAGTTATTCCTTATTTTCTCAGAGATTTTATTATTTCAGTCATTCATGGGCCTTGGGCCCACCCGTTAAGCATGAAAAGTTTGTGGGGCGGGCGTCCCGCCCGCCATGTTGGTGCGCCGGGCGCACCCTACACTTGCACAGGCTGGAAAGCCTGTGCCACCACCTTAGTTGGCGGGGCGAGCCTCCGTGCTCGCCCCCGTTGGTGGCACAGGTTTTCAACCTGTGCACCCGCACCGGTAAGATACCGGTGCCACCAAAGACTTTTCAGACCAGGGCCTGAGCCCGTTTTGGGCCGCCGCCTGGTCAGCGGCCAGGAACACGGTGAGGCTCATCGGCTCACCTCCACCACCACCCGGGTGCCCTGGCCGGGCTGGGACTCGATGCGGCAGCAGCCGCCGGCCCCGGCAGCCCGCTCGCTCATGGTCAGGATGCCCCAGAGGTGCCGGGCCTCCGGCTGGCCCAGTCGCTTCTGGTCGAAGCCGACGCCGTTGTCGGCGATGACCAGCCGAAGGGCGCCGTTGTCCATCTCCTCGGTCAGGACCACCTTCGTGGCCCGGGCGTGCTTGGCCACATTGGCCATGGCTTCCTGCACAATGCGGAATAAGGCCAGTTCCACCGGCGGGGCCAGGCGGGGGTCCGCCTCCTGCCCCTGGACCTCCACGCTGATGCCCGTTTTAGCGAAGAACTCCACCCCGTACCAGTTAAGCGCCGACAACAGCCCGTAGTCGTCCAGCATCGGGGGCCGCAGATCGGCCATCACGTTCCGGACGGTCTCCCCGGTTTGCTCCACCAGGGCCAGGGCATCGGCCAGCCGGCCCCGGAGCGCTGCCGCCCTCTTCCGGGGCATCTGGGTCTGGAGCAGAGTCAGCGTCAGGCCCAGGGCGGTGAGGCTCTGGCACACCTGGTCGTGCAGTTGTCGGGCCAGGTGCTGTCGCTCCGTCTCTTCCACCTCCGCCAGCCGGGCCGCCAGGGCCCGGAGCTGGTCGCTTTTCCGGACAATCTCCGCCTCCGCCCGCTTGCGCTCGGTGATCACGTCAAATATGAAAACAAAATATTCTTTTTCAGGGCTGAACACCGAGATCGAAAACCACATCTTCAAGGCTTCGAGGTAAATCTCAAACCTCTCGGGTTTGCCGGTCAAAGCCACCCTTCCATAAAGTTCAAGCAGCTCCGGATCAGATTCCCGTATGCCCGGAATGACTTCAGATACTTTTTTCCCGGCAACATTCTTCAACCCGGTCAATCGTTCGAAGGAACTGTTGACTTTAAGGTAGATGAAGTCCTGCGGCTGATTTTGCTCAAAGAGCATCTTGCAGTAGGCAAATCCGTTCAGCATGTTCTCGAACAAGTAGCGATACAGTTCCTCGCTCTGGCGCAAGGCGGCTTCAATCCGCTGCTGCTCGGACATCGCCTGGGCCAGCTTGAGGTTGCTGTAGCTCAGTTTGGAAACCAACGCCGAGAATTTCATCAGGAAATCCATCAGGGGCTTGACCCGGTCGCGGCTGAGGCGCGGCACCCGCTGGAGCGCCGACAGATACGGTTTCTGGTCAAAACCATATTTGGCCGCTTGATCGATGAACAGCCGTTCATCAACGGGTTCATCGTCGTAGAAGAACTGACCGGTGTAGATATTGCCGACGTGCTTGCCGCCGATGAACAGGGGAGTTGCCACATCCCAGAGGTGGTTCTGGCATCTGTAGGCTACATACTCGCCCGGCTGCAAGTCCTGGGCCAGGAGGAGATCACTTTCGGTGCAGTTTTGCGCGGTCTGGGGATGGACCCGGTGGTATTGGGTGCAGATGTCTTGCCAGCCAGTGGCCACCAGGACTTTCCCCTGGAGATCGAGAATCGCCATTCCCATGTTCGTCAGTTTGTAGAAGTCCTCCATCAGGGATTGAATCGCCGGTGTGTCGAGAATGTTGCTTAAATCCTGGTTGATGATATCGGCATCCGGAGAGAGAATGGAATCCAGCTTCAGGCGCACATGTTCCTCGGAGGCCCGCAAGGCCTCCTCCGCCCGCTGGCGCGCGGTGATATCGGAGAGGATGTGCACCGCGCCCATTAACCCGCCCGAGTCATCCAGGATGGGGTCTACCGTAACCTCCACCCAGCGGTCGCCCAGGGCCAGCAGCTGGGTTTCCCGGCGAAGGCTCTTCCTCAGGCGCAAAATGGGACAGGCGTCGATGGGTTTGGTCGTGCCGTACACCACTTCCCAGTAGTTATTCCCGACAATCTCTTCCACCGGCTGGCTCGCGAAACTTGCCATGGCCCGGTTGCATTGCAGGATTTTTCCCTGCAGGTCTATCAGGCAGATGGGGTCGGAGATGGCATCAAAAGTGACCTGCCATTTCCGGGCCGCATCAGCCAGGGCCGTCTCCGAGGCTTCCAGTTCCGCTAGGCGCCGTTGCAGTTCCGGATAGTAGCTCTTCCGGAGAGACCGCTCCCCCAGGCCGATGATTTTTTCCCGTAAATCCCCCTGGAGGTTCTGGGTATCAGAGCGCTTTTGCATAGATGGTCTCGATGTCCCGTTGCCTCGGCTGGCGGGGATTGGTGGCCAAACAGGCATCCCGCCGCGCGGTGGCGGCCAGGTGGGGGATATCATCGGAACGCACCCCCTTCTGTCCCAGGGTATGGGAAATACCGGCGGCGGTGCGCAGCCGCTTCACAGCCCCCACCAGGGCGGTCTTAACCTCTGCCGGAGGCGTCCCTTCCAGCTCAAGACCCATGGCGACGCCGATGCGCCGGTAGCGTTCCGGAACCGCAGCGAAATTGAAGCTCACCACGTGGTCAAGCAACAGGGCATTGGCCTCGCCGTGGGGAAAATCCAGCCACCCGCCCAGGCTGTGAGCCATGGCGTGCACCAGACCCAGGCTGGCATTGGAAAAAGCCAGGCCGGCATGGAGGCTGGCCAGCATCATCTGGGAGCGGGCCTCCAGGTCGGCCGGGTTGGCTATGGCCGCCGGCAAATGAGCCGCCACCAGGCGGACGGCTTCCAAGGCGTGCAGGTCGGTAATAGGGGATTGGGCCGTGGAGACAAAGGCCTCAAAGGCATGAACCAGGGCGTCCAGGCCGGTGCAGCCGGTGAGTGCCGCATCCATGGTGGTGGTGGTCACGGGGTCAATCAAGGCCACCTCCGGCACCACGGCCTTGCTGATGATGGCGATCTTGACCCGCCGCCGCCGGTCGGTGATGATGGCGAATTGGGAGACGTCGGCGGAAGTTCCGGCAGTGGTGGGAAGGCAAATCAGCGGCGGACCGGGGATTTCCACCCGATCCACCCCTTCAAATTCCAGGATATGCTGCCGGTTGGAACTGACGATGCCGATGCCTTTGGCGCAGTCCATGGGACTGCCGCCGCCCACCGCCACAATGACGTCGCACCGTTCCTGTCGATAGAGTTCCGCCCCGGCCATGACTTCCGAGTCTTTGGGGTTGGGAGTGACCTGGGAAAACAGGGTATATGGCACGCCGTCGGCTTCCAGGCTCTCGATGACCTGCCCGGTCCAGCCGGCGGCCAGGACTCCCGGGTCCGTCACCACCAACACCCGGCGGGCCCCGAAGTTTTTGGCATAGCGCCCCGCCAGATGACGCGCCCCGACGCCAAACACGAATTCCGGGGCGACAAATTTACGCAGCTCTATCACTCCCTTCTCCTTCCGTTTCAGGGGTTACAGGAAATATCGGCGCGTTTGCTTTTATGATAGCAACTCAAGGTCAAAGGCTTACGACCAGCCCAATATCTTCTCTCTCTATCGGCAAGTTCCGGTTAATCCTAAAAAAACCTTGCCATATCCGGGATCTCTCCGTGGTTTCCGCCTGCCTGGGTATGGCTCCTTTCGGATAAGATTCTACCCATTGGCGTTACCCAGCAGGAACTGGGAAACGAGAAGAATTCACCGTAGGGCGGGCACTGCCCGCCATGTCTGGCTAACCTGATGGATTAACAACGATAATCCGGTTAGTGTCAGTCCCTTGCCAGTGGATTATCTGGGGAGGATGGGCCGGAAGTAAAAAATCGTCTTCCAATTTGCCCATCCCTGCTTTATCATCGATTCAGCTAACATCACGACATAACCCCAGGAGGCCCCATGGATATCCTTGCCAGCCTGACCCCCATCTTCAAGCCCGGAAGCGTTGCGGTCATCGGCGCGTCCACCGCCCCCGGCAAACTGG
>JAGVPN010000246.1 GCA_020052215.1 Syntrophobacterales bacterium | reverse complement strand
TCATCAGGCGCGTACCTGACACAGCCCCACTGTAGCGGCTCTGGCAGAGTCGTTCGGTCGCGGAGCAATGACGAATCACTGGGTTGATCTGAAAAACGCTGATGCGTTCCTCATCATGGGCAGCAATGCTGCCGAGCACCATCCCATCTCCTTCAAGTGGGTTCTGCAGGCCAAGGAAAAAGGGGCCGTGGTGATCCACGTTGACCCCAAATTTTCCCGGACCTCGGCCCGGTCCAACTTTCATGTACCGCTTAGATCGGGAACCGACATCGCCTTTTTGGGCGGGATGATCAAGCACATCATCGAAAAAGAAAAGTACTTCAAGGAGTACGTTCTCGAATACACCAACGCCGCCTTCCTCGTGAACAAGGATTTTGACTTTAAGGACGGCCTTTTCAGCGGTTTTGATGCCAATGCCAGGAAGTACGACACCAAATCATGGTCCTTTCAGATGGACGCTGCAGGCCTGCCGGTAAAAGACAAGAGCCTTCAGGACCCGCACTGCGTGTTCCAGTTAATGAAAAAGCACTATTCACGCTACAGCCTGGATAAGGTCTCCAGCATCACCGGCGTGTCAACGGAAAACCTTCTTAAGGTTTACGAGGCTTACAGCGCCACAGGCGTGCCCACCAAGGCCGGCACGGTGATGTATGCCCTGGGCTGGACCCAGCATACCGTAGGTGTGCAAAACATCCGTTCGGCCTGTCTGGTACAGTTGCTGCTGGGCAACATGGGCATTGCCGGCGGCGGCGTCAATGCCTTGCGCGGAGAGCCAAATGTCCAGGGTTCCACCGATCAGGCCCTGCTCTACCATATCCTGCCCGGCTACTTGGGCGCGCCCATCGACGAATGGCAGACCGTTGCCGACTACAACAAGGCCAACACCCCGGTCACCAAAGATCCCAAGAGCGCCAACTGGTGGCAGAACAAGCCCAAGTATCTGGCCAGCCTGCTCAGGGGTTGGTATGGGGAAAAGGCCACACCGGACAACGACTTTTGTTACGGCCTGATTCCCAAGGCCGCAAAGGGCGCGGATTATTCCTACATGTACCTGTTTGATCGCATGCACCAGGGAAAAATTCGCGGCGGTTTCATCTTCGGCCTTAATCCGATGAATACCCTGGCCAACTCCAACAAGGCCAGGGCCGCCATGGATGAGCTGGACTGGGTGGTGGTCAGCGAACTGCACCATTCCGAGACCACGGACAACTGGTGCCGGCCCGGGGTTGATCCCAAAAAGGTTAAGACCGAGTACTTTCTGCTTCCCTCGGCCCACCGCATAGAAAAAGAAGGCACGGTGACCAACAGCAGCCGTCTGGTGCTCTGGCACCACAAGGCCATCGAACCAGCGGGCCAGGCCAAACCATTCGGCTTTATGCTCGTGGGGTTGATGAACGTGATCCGCAACAAGTATTTCAAGGAAGGCGGCATTCTGCCCGAAGCCATCACCTGGCAGGACTGGCCCGAGACCTACGTTTCCGAAGACTGGACCAAGCGGATCAACGGCTTTTTCCTTGCCGACACCAAGTTCGGGGATAAGGAATACAAAAAAGGCCAGCTCGTACCAACCTTTGGGGCTTTGGCCACGAATGGGACAACCTCGAGCCTCAACTGGATTTACACGGGCTGCTTCACTGAAGAAGAAGGCAACAAATCCAAGCGCCGCGACCCCAAACAGACCCCGATGCAGGAAAAAATCGGCCTCAATCCCAACTGGGCCTGGTGCTGGCCGGTCAACCGCCGGATCATTTATAACCGCGCCTCTGTTGACCCGACCGGAAAACCATGGAACCCGGACAAGGCCGTAATCGCCTGGGAAAACGGCAAATGGGTCGGCGATGTGCCTGACGGTCCATGGCCGCCAATGGCCGATGAAAAAGGCAAATATCCGTTTATCATGCAAACCCATGGGTTCGGGGCCTTTTTTGGTCCGGGCCGTGTCGATGGCCCTTTCCCCGAGCATTACGAGCCCGTGGAAACACCGGTGACATCACATCCGTTTTCGACCCAGCTCAGCAGCCCGATGTACAAGTCCGTGTCCAGCGACCTGGACAAGCTGGCCAAGCCCGGAGACCCGGCTTATCCCATAGTGCTGACCACATACTGTGTTACCGAGCACTGGTGCGGCGGTGGGGAAACCCGCAATGTGCCCAATTTGCTGGAGGCAGAGCCTCAGCTCTACGTGGAAATGAGCCATGAACTGGCCAAGGAAAAGGGCATTAAAAACGGCGACGGGGTGATCGTGAATAGCATCCGTGGCAAGGTCGAAGCTATTGCCATGGTCACCGTTCGGATCAGGCCATTTACAGTCCAGGGCAAGACCGTTCATCTGATCGGCATGCCGTTTTGTTTCGGCTGGACCACCCCCAAGTGCGGCGATTCCACCAACCGGCTCACGCCTTCGGTGGCTGACCCCAACACGACGATCTTCGAGCTGAAGGCCTGTCTGGTCAATGTGCAAAAGGCCGGCAAGCTCAAAGAGATCGCCTGATGTAAAAAAAACAGGCGGGCTCATTTCGCCCGCCAAACATAAGGAGTGAACGCCATGCCAAAATCCTTTTTCATCGATACGTCGAGATGCACCGCCTGCCGGGGATGTCAGATCGCCTGCAAGGAATGGAATGAACTGCCTCCCAACCGGACCAAACAGCAGGGATCCCATCAGAATCCGCAGGACCTCAACCCCAATAACTACAAACTGGTCCGGTTCAGCGAATACCTTGACGGTGAGACCGTCCGGTGGCTGTTCTTCCCGGACCAGTGCCGCCACTGCCAGGACCCGCCCTGTATTTCGGTCGGGGGCGCTTTGGTGGATGGCGCCATGATCCATGACTCCAAAACCGGCGCCGTGGTCTATACCGAAAAGACCAGCAAGATCAGCAAGAAGGACTTTGAGGAGATCCGGGAATCCTGTCCTTATGACATTCCCCGGAGAAACTCCAAGACCGGTAGAATCTCAAAGTGCACCATGTGTTACGATCGCATTACCCATGGCCTGCTGCCGGCCTGTGTGAAGTCCTGCCCCACCGGCGCCATGAACTTTGGTGAACAGCAGGAGATGCAGGATCTGGCCAAAGCCCGCCTTGCAGAAGTTAAAAAGAGCTTCCCGAAAGCCATGCTGGCTGATCCGGATATTGTAAACGTAATCTACCTCCTGACAGATGAGCCTAAAAAATACCACAAGTTCAGCGTGGCCATAAACGATTCCGGAATGGATCGAAAGATGTTTCTGGCACAACTCTTTGCGCCGGTTAAACAATCCGCCAGCAGTTTGTTATTGGGCTGATGGCGGGCAACTGACCTATTCAAACATGCCTCTCCCCCCGGCTGTCCGGCCGGGGGGGTCTTCTCATCACGATACGGACTGATTTTTCTATGAAGAATATTCCTTTTAATGGAAAGACAATTAATCAAGCCATCCATACGACCGCAGAATATGCCCTGATACGGCGACCTGCCCTGACAGATTTGATCAGAGCTTTTACCGATCTGTTTTTACAGAAAGACAGGTGTATGGCCCATTTGAGTAACCATATCCGGCCGGTTGATCTGACCGGTTCCCATGATCGTATGATGTCAGGTATTCCGCTTCTGGCAACCCTGTCTCTTGCACCCTGGCGCGAACCTCTGGAAATTGCGTTTGAATGGATGCTGCCCGCAGTCAAACAGACATTTCCGGTCATCGGCGGAGATGTTGATGCCATCATGGGCTCCTACCGGGATGGCAGCCTGCAGCTTGTATTGCTGGCAGAGGAATATCTGGCCGGCAGTTTTAAACATTATGATCCGGCAGCCCAATCGATTGGCGTATCCGGTGACACCCTGGGATTTGTCATGAGAACAGTGCTTTCTACGGCACTGGGACCACTTGCTTCAAAAATCGGCGAAGGGATGGGGGATAAAGCCTGGTCAAAAGGGTACTGCCCGGTCTGCGGGACTCTTCCATCTGTAAGTTTTCTAGCCGGACCTTCCGGCGATCCCGGGGAATTTTTAAAGGATACCGGCGGTCAGAAATTTTTGCACTGCGGTCTATGCAGCCATAACTGGCGTATCAACCGCCATACCTGCCCGGTCTGTGACAATACGGATAAAGAATTTCAAATGTACCTGATGGAGCCCGACCAACCGGGAGAACGGGTGGATGTCTGCCACAAATGCGGCCTTTATCTGCCCTGTGTTGACATGCGGGAGCGGGAGGCCATGCCCCACTTCGATACAGCCGCCGTGTGCATGGTTCACCTGGACATCCTGGCCCAGAAGCAGGGATTCAAACCCCTGTCCGATCTCCCCTGGAACCGTATCGAAGGCTGATCATAGATATCCGCCTGAGATAAAGTTCGAGTATACTTGAGATCGAAATGAATTATGGCGGCGCCTTTTTCCTTGGCACGCAGCACCCATTAACCGGCAATTAATTGAATTACGACTGTTTTTCAATTCTCACGGCACAAGCCTTATATTCCGCAGTCAAAGTAAACGGATCGTATGCTGCATTTGTAAGCCAGTTTGCACAGTTTTCTCTGAAATGAAATGCCATCCACACAAGTCCGGGCGGAACCTGTTCGGTTACATTGGCTTTTACAACAACTTCTCCTCTCCGTGATCTGACTTTTATCATTTCACCATGCTGAATATTCAGATTTCTGGCATCAGCAAAAGATATATCTGCGGTTTCTTCACC
>JAGVPN010000110.1 GCA_020052215.1 Syntrophobacterales bacterium | reverse complement strand
CCAGGACGTGGCCCGCCTGGCCCGAGAACACGGCCTGCGCAACGTCTTTGTGTCCAACGGCTTCATGACCGAGGCATCCGCCACCGCCGCCGCGGAGTTCATCGACGCCGACAACCTGGATTTGAAGAGCATGCGGGACGATTTCTACCGCAAGGTCTGCAAGGCCCGGTTGCAGCCGGTGCTGGACAACATCATCCGGCTTAAGCAGTTGGGGGTCTGGGTGGAGGTCACCACCCTGGTGATCCCGGGGCACAACGACTCGGACGCCGAACTCACCGAGATCGCCCACTTCATCAAAGGCGTGAGCCCCACCATCCCCTGGCACGTCACCGCGTTTCACCCCACCTTCAAGATGATGGATCGGCCCGCCACCCCGGTGGCCACCCTGGTCCGGGCCCGGGAGATCGGTCTCAAAGCCGGGCTCCGCTACGTCTACGTGGGGAACATCCCGGGGGAGGGCGGCGAGAACACCAACTGCTATGCCTGCCAGGAACTGCTCATCGAGCGCCTGGGTTATACCATCCGGCGCTACCACCTCAAGGACGGGCGCTGTCCCAAGTGCCAGGCCGAAATCGACGGAGTGTGGAAGTAGGGGCGCCCGGTTCGTAGGATACCCCCGGCGAACCGCATGCTTGGCCGGGGGAGGGGGAGTCGATCTCCCTCCTCAGCCCGCTATTGGCGCCAGTGGGCCAATTTCTCTTGGATGCTTCTGAGCCTGGCTTCCCCGTCCGGCGCCTGCACCAGCCGGTGTTCCAGGATGTACCGGGACACCAAGAGACCCACCAGGTGCTCCCCCCGGATGCTCCAGTGAGAATTGTGCCGCCAGTACAGGTCTCGGTCCGGGTTCAGGGACGGGCGCGGCTGTTGGTCGGCATAGGTTCTCATCAGGGGCAGCAGATCGAGATAATCGATGCCCTGGGCCTTCAGAAACCCCCCCAGAATCTTGTTGGGCCGTTCCAGATCAAGGCCCTGGTGCGGCGCCAGAAAGGGGTAGACCTGGGTGTTGGTGGGGATCACCACCACCAGCAATCTGGCTCCATTGGCCGCGGCCAAGTCTTTAAAGGCCGCCAAATTCGCCAGGTGCTTCTTCCAGACCTCCCGGGCCCAGGGCGGATCATCCTGGAAGACCAGAAACTTGTTGCTGTCGGCGTCAACCTTCTTTTTGCCCGGGAAAAACCTCACCGCCGCGTCATTGAACAGGTTCACGATAATCAGGTGCTGGTCCAGATAGTACCTGATCATCTCGCCGAAACTTAAAGGGTAGGCGCCGCTGAACAGCTTCTCCCACAGGGTATAGGATTTGGCTAATTTTTCTCTTAACAGTTCGCCGGTTTTGGGGTCCCGATATTTGTGGGAAGAGACCAGAAAGCCATCGACCACCGTGAGGTTGGGGAAGGAGAAATCATCACTGAGGTCATTCCAAAAATAACCCACGATGATCAGCTGCGGTTTGCAGTTGACTTTGCCGATGACCGCTTTGGCTTTCTCCAGTTCCTGACCGGTGCCGTAGCCGGTAACCCCGCATTTCAGCACCCGGTAATGCAGCAGCTTTTCTATCTGGGTCCCCCACTTATCCTGGAAAGGCGCAAAGCTGTGCGTAAAACTGTCTCCCACGAGCAGAATAAATTGTTTTTCTCCATGGTAAGGCTCATCGAAACACCCAAGTTCATTGGACCAGATATGATATTCAACCCGATTGTCCACCGACAGGGGAATGTCCTTGACGTTGGGTTTGATATCGAAGCCTTTCACGGGGTCGAAGTAATAATAGTAACGGAGGTGGCGATCCCGGGTTAACAGGTATCGATAGGGGGTAAAACGCAGGGCTGTCTCCAGGAGGACCAGCACCGCCACGACGCTGAGCAGGATCAGTCCGGCGTTGAGGGCGCATCGGCTCAGCCGGCTTCGGGGGTTTGGTTGATGCCTGAAATCTCCCACCCTGGTCTCTCTTTAGGTGATAGGGGCGTGATTCATAAATTGTCTTAGGATAAAACCAGCCATGTCTTGAAAACCGGGGGTTTGAAGTCCCCCGTTTTTAAAGGGGGATTTAGGGGGATTATTAAGCACTTATCTAATCCACCCTGGCCACCCTTTAGAAAAGGGGGGAAGAAACCCTCAACTTAAAATGCCATTTTAATTGTGGAACTTCGCACTATTAATCAGGGAGCGTCACCCCAAGGGCGCCCCGGCGCCTCGCTACGACATCACCCCGGATCCCCGGGTAGTCCAAGGTCCCTACCACTCGATGCCGCGCCGGGCCTTGACTCCGGCCTCATAGTAGTGTTTCAGGGGCCGCATTTCCGTGACCAGGTCCGCCAGTTCCACCAATTCCGGGGGGGCCTGGCGGCCCGTCAGGACCACCTCCACCCACGGGGGCCGCTCCCGCAGCACCTTAAACACCTCCTCCGGGGGCAGAAGGTTGAAGGTCAGGGCCAGGTTGATTTCATCCAGGATCACCAGGTCGTGCTCCCCGGCCAGAATCACCCGCCGGGCCAAGTCCCAGGCTTCCTGGACCAGGGCCAGGTCCTCCGGGGCGGGGGACCGCAGATTGACCAGCCCCGGCCGTCCGAAGTGGCGCAGGGTCAGGTCCGGGGCCAGGCGGTCCGCCGCAACCTTCGCCTCCCCGGTCTCCCGGCCCTTCATGAACTGCACCATGTACACCTGGAGGCCTTGCCCCACGGCCCGCAGCGCCAACCCCAGGGCGCAGGTGGTCTTGCCCTTGCCGTCCCCGGTGTACACCTGAATCAGCCCCCGGCTTAATCGCGTTTCGGCCATGATGTATCCTTTCTTAAAAACCACAATTAGTGGACTGGAAACCGATCACTGGCAACCCTTAACCCCTCAGCAGGTTCCGGGCGATGATCAGGCGCATGATTTCGTTGGTGCCTTCGTAAATCTGGCCCGCCTTGGCGTCCCTGAAGCAGCGCTCCAGGGGGTAT
>JAGVPN010000100.1 GCA_020052215.1 Syntrophobacterales bacterium | reverse complement strand
TATTCTCAGTCCGCGGCCATCCTGGCCCTGAACCGCCATCTGGGGGCCTCCCGGGCCTCCCAGGCCCTCTTCGCCCTGGGCGATTGCATCTATGAGAAGGGCAGTCCCCGGTATCAGGCCTATAAAGCGCAACAGGGGCAGGCGGGGGAGTTGCGTCACATGGGGCCGGAACCGGACCTCACCATGGCGGCCACCGGCTCCCGGGGCGGCCAACTGAAATTTTCCCCCCTGCCCCAGACCCGGCAGACGGTGACGGACCTGGCGGCCCTTTTCCAGGAGAAGCCCCAGCCCCCCCAGGTGCTCCTGGACGTCTTGGCCACGGAAACTAAAGTGCGCCAGACCCCGTTAAATCAGTACCGCTATCTCTTCTTCGGCACCCACGGGTTTCTGGCGGACAACCTGGCCGGGGTCCGGGAGCCGACCCTGGTGTTGACTCAGGTTGACAATAAGGCCCCGGACAACGGCTTCCTCACCTTCAGCAAGGTCTTGCAGCTCAAACTGGACGCCGACCTGGTGACTCTGGCCGCCTGCATGACCGGGGTGGGCCAGGTGATGCAGGGAGAAGGGGTTCTGAACTTTGCCCGGGCCTTCCAACAGGCCGGGGCCCGCAGCGTCATGGTCTCCCTGTGGAACATCCCAGTGGAGGAATCCCTGAAGTTTTATACGGCGTTTTATAAAGCCTTGAAAGAGGGAAAGCCCAAGATTGAGGCGTTAAAGGTCGCCCGCCAGGCAGTGCGGGCCAAAGAACCCCACCCCTATTTCTGGGCCGGCCTCATTCTCCATGGAGAGGGTTGAGGGAAACTTACCTAACCCCTACATAACCATTAGCCGGCTGTTACCGTGAAAGTCCACCCGTGGCGGTGAGCGCACCGCCCCTACGAAGAATTTCCTGATTGGGGCTGGCCCCAAACGGCCATGGTGGTTGAACCTGCGCCCGCAACGGTAAGATGCTGGCGCCTTCAAAAACTTTTCAAGGCGGAAAATAGAAAACCTGCATTTGTGATATTTATCACTTGCGTCTTTCCCTCCGGTCGTGGTAAAAAGCAAACGATGTAAAAATGACCAAGGAAGGTCCAGAATGGAGCCGGCCGGTGCATGACGGCAGCCCATCTGGGTTGCATGCCCGGCAAGGCGGCCTCACCGGCCCCAATCCGCGAGACCTCGGCGGCGGCCATAAATTTTCTGGATAGAGGAGAGGCACGTATGTTCGAGTTAGGGGAACATAGCGGCCTCTGATCAAAGCAGCATTTTAACGAGGGGAAGACCAAGCGGGGCTTTGCCCAGCCTGTTTGGTGGATAATTGCGAATACCCACAATAAAGAAATAACGGCAAAAAGGACTGGATCATGAGGATTAATACGCTGGACGACTTACAGGCGGTCAAAGCGGAGGGGGTAAAGCTCACTTACCCCGATAAAATCAAAATCATGGTTGGGATGGCCACCTGCGGCATTTCCGCGGGCGGCGATAAAGTTTACCAGGCCCTGGCCAAGAAAATTGCCGAGCTGGGGGTGGACGTGGTGCTGGAAATGACCGGCTGCATCGGTTTTTGCCAGCGGGAGCCCCTGGTGGATGTAATTTATCCCCACCGAGTGCGCCTAACTTATCAGGCCATGACGCCGGAGAAGGCGGAGGCCTTGGTGGAGGCCATCAAGGAAGAGCAGATCTATCCGGAGAACCTCCTGTGCCGGATTGATCAGGAGGAGTTGCTCATTGATGGGAAGTTTAAGGTTTACGCCGAGTCCCATCCGGTGGAATTGTCGGTGGAAGTGCCCAAATATGAGGAAGTGCCGTTTTTCAAAAAACAGGTGAAGGTTGCGCTCCGGAATTGCGGTTACATTAATCCGGAACGCATCGAGGAAGCTATTGGCCGGGGCGGCTATCAGGCCTTGTATAAGGCCTTGAAGGAGATGACGCCGAAAGAGGTGATTGCCCTGGTCAAGGCTTCGGGGCTGAGGGGCCGCGGCGGCGGCGGCTTCCCCACCGGCCTCAAGTGGGAATTCTGCCATAATAACGCCGCCGACATGAAATACGTCATCTGTAATGCCGACGAAGGCGACCCGGGGGCTTTTATGGACCGGGGCATCCTGGAAGGCGATCCCCACGCCGTCGTGGAGGGGATGGCCATCGGAGCATATGCCGTGGGGGCCAAGGAAGGCTATGTTTACTGCCGGGCCGAATATCCCCTGGCCCTGAAACGTTTAGAGAAGGCCATTGAGCAAGCCGAAAGCCGCGGACTCTTGGGAGATAACATTTTTGGCACGGATTTTTCCTTCCGGCTTAAAATCCGGGAGGGCGCCGGGGCCTTTGTGTGCGGCGAAGAGACCGCCTTGATCGCCTCCATTGAAGGGAAGGTGGGAGAACCCCGCCAGCGTCCCCCCTTCCCGGCCCAATCCGGCCTCTGGGGAAAACCTACGATCATCAATAACGTCAAGACCTGGTCGCACGTGGCCCCCATTCTCGCCCGGGGAGCCAAGTGGTATACCTCCTTTGGGACCGAAAAAAGCCCGGGCACCACGGTCTTTGCGCTGGTTGGCAAGGTAATTGACGCCGGACTGGTGGAAATCCCTCTGGGCACCACCCTGCGGGAAATGATCTTTGACATCGGCGGGGGCATTGCGGGCAAAAAGAATTTTAAGGCAGTCCAGACCGGGGGGCCTTCCGGCGGGTGCATCCCAGCTAAATTCCTGGATACCCCGGTGGAGTATGAATCCCTGGGAGCTTTGGGGTCCATCATGGGTTCCGGCGGCATGATTGTCATGGATGAGCGGGATTGCATGGTGAATGTGGCCAAATACTTTTTGGACTTCACCATGGAGGAGTCCTGCGGCAAATGCACCCCTTGCCGGGAAGGGACCTTGCGCCTCCTGGAAATGCTGGAGGACATCACCGCAGGGAAGGGCACCCTGGAAGACATTGACAAACTGATTGAGATGTCTGAAACCATCAAGGAGTCCTCCTTGTGTGGGCTGGGGCAGACCGCCCCCAATCCGGTCCTCACCACCATAAAATACTTCCGGGAGGAATACGAGGCCCACATTACCCACAAGAAATGTCCAGCCAAGGTTTGCAAGCCTCTGATCATCTTTACGGTGGACGAAGAGAAATGCAACGGCTGTGGACGCTGCCGTCTGGTGTGTCCGGTTAAAGCCGTTGAGGGGGCCAAAAAAGAGCTGCACAAAATTCTTCAAGACAAATGCATCAAATGCGGATCCTGTTTTGACCGCTGCAAGTTTGACGCCATCATTGTCGAATAAACGAGGCATACAATGGTAAAACTAACGATCAACGACAAATTGGTTGAAGTTCCTGAGGGCACCACGATCCTGCAAGCAGCCCGCCAGGAAGGAATAAAGATTCCCACCCTCTGTTATTACGAGGCGATCAAGCCGTATGGCGGCTGCCGCCTTTGTGTGGTGGAGGTCACCAGCGGTGGCCGCACCAACCTTACCGCCTCCTGCTCTTATCCCGTCGCCGAGGGGATCAAGGTGGTCACCGACGCCCCCAAGGTGCTGAGGGCGCGCCGGTTGGTCATCGATCTTTTGTGGTCCCGGAGTCCAAACCTGCCCATTCTCCGGTCCATCGCTCAGGATTTAGGGGTAACAGAACCCAGCTTTCCATTGGGGGATACCGAATGTATCCTCTGTGACCTCTGCACCCGGGTGTGCTCTGAACTTGAGGAGTTGGGCGTCATCGGCATGGTGGGTCGCGGCTCCAAACGGGAGGTTTTAACTCCCTTCGGGGAACAGGCGGAAGTGTGCCAATCCTGCGGGGCCTGCGGGTTTGTGTGCCCCACGGCCTGGATCCACGAGGTGGCCAAGATTCAAGCTCCGTGTTCCCTGACCTGTCCGGCAGGGATCAACGTCCAGGGCTATGTGCAGTTAATCAATCAAGGCAAGCCTCAGGAAGCGGTCAATCTCATCATGGAGAAACTGCCGTTGCCCGGGGTGTTGGGACGCATCTGTCCGCATCCGTGTGAAGAAGAATGCCGGCGCCAGATCGTGGATGAGCCCGTGGCCATCTGCAACCTCAAGCGGTTTGCCGCCGACCAGGTGGATTGGAAAAAAATGGGGGTGCCCAAGGCGGGGGCTCGCCCGGAGAAGGTGGCTATCATCGGCTCCGGTCCGGCGGGGTTGTCCTGCGCCTACCAGCTGGCCCGCCGGGGCTACAAGTCCACCATCTTTGAAGCCTTGCCGGTAACGGGGGGCATGTTGAGGGTGGGCATCCCGGACTATCGTCTCCCCAAGAACATCTTGGACCAGGAGATCGACAACATCCTGAAATTAGGGGTGGAACTGAAGCTCAACACGGCCTTCGGGCGGGACTTCACTCTGGACAGCCTCCAGGCCGACGGCTATAAAGCCGTGTTTTTGGGGACCGGCTGCCACGTGGGCATGAAACTGGGGGTGCCGGGCGAGGACGCCGAAGGGGTCATGCAAGGAGTGGACTTCCTCCGGAAGCACACCCTGAAAGAGCCTTTCACGTTGGGCAAACACGTGGCGGTGATCGGCGGCGGCAATGTGGCCATTGACGTGGCCTGCACCGCCTTGCGGCTCGGCTCCAAAGTCACCCTGGTCTATCGGCGGACGAGAGACGAAATGCCGGCCTTTGAGCACGAGATCGAGCAGGCTGTTTGCGAAGGCGTGGAAAACCTTTACCTCACGGCCCCGGTGGCAGTTAAAACCGCCAATGGCAAAGTGAGTGCCCTGGAGTGCCAGCGCATGGAACTGGGCGAACCGGACGCCTCGGGCCGCCGGCGCCCGGTCCCGGTGGCCGGTTCCGAATTCGAGCTGCCGGTGGATATGCTCATCCCGGCCATCGGCCAGCGCGCCGAGCCTTCGTGTTTTGAAGGCACCGGCCTCAAACTCACCAAGTGGGGCACCATCGAGGCGGACAAAATCACCCATGAAACCTCCCGTCCGGGGGTCTTCGTGGCTGGGGATTTACAATCCGGACCGTGGATTGCCATTGGCGCCATTGCCGGCGGTCAGGAGGCCGCGGAGTCCATTGATCGTTATCTGCGGAAACTTGACCTGAGCGCCGCGAGAGACCAAGGGCGGAAGCGCCATCATCGCCCCAAGGCCTTCCCCATCGGCGGGGTGGTCCATGCTCGGACCGAGATGCCCACCTTGCCTCCCGAATATACCTGCTCCTGTTTTGACGAAATTGCCACGGGGTTTACGCCGGAAACGGCCCAGACGGAAGCCACCCGGTGTTTGAATTGTTATTCGGATTGCCTGGCGGGCGTAGGATCCGGAGTCTCGGTCTATAAGGCCCCGACCGCGGTGGTGGCTAAGAAGCTGAAGGAGCGGAGCGCTTATGACAATCCCGCTGATGAAGCGACCGTGAGCGCCATTTTAAATAAATATCGGGATGAGCGCGGCAATATGCTGCCCGTTTTGCTGGGCATCAATCGCACCTTCAACTTTTTGCCCCGGCCGGCGCTGGAGCAGGTGGCGGACGAACTGCACCTGCCCCTGGCCGAGATCCTGCGGGTTGCCACCTTTTACAATGCCTTCAGCCTGGTCCCCCGAGGCAAATACATCGTCAGTGTCTGCCTGGGCACCGGCTGCTTTGTCAAAGGCTCTCCCCGGCTCTTGGAGCGTTTGGAAAGAGAGTTGAAGATTAAATCCGGTCAAACCACCGAGGACATGCTGTTCTCCCTGGAGCCGGTGCGCTGCATCGGCTGCTGCGCCCTGGCCCCGGCCGTCCGCATCAACGAGGACACCTTCGGCCGCTTGTCCCCGGATAATATTCCCAAGATCTTGAAAGGTTATACCGAGTAATCCGTCGGTTAGGGGACGGCGTAATGGGGTAAGGACTTAATGTTTTGGGGAGGGGGCCAGGGACGAAAGCCCCTGCCCCCTTACAAAAAACCCCAAACTCCACCCCCATAAGTAGGGGCGACCCGCTGGGTCGCCCTTTTTTATTGTGCTTTATACCAATGAGAGACCTCTGCGAAAGTCTCATGTAGGATAGCCGCCCTCGGCTGTCCATACTCTATTTAGGCGCAGGCGAGGGCGCCTACGCTACATTTTGATGAAGAAGGATAGGGATAGAGACTTTCGCAGAGGTCTCAATGAGCAATCAAAAGACTTTTTTTTGTCATTCTGAGCGCCGCGAAGAATCTCTCTTTTAAAGCCGCCGAGATTCTTAACGAAGCTGCGCTCCGTTCAGAATGACATGAATATTCATAGGTTTTTTTATCTCGTTCCCAAGCTCCTGCTTGGGAACGGCGGTTTTTGGCCCAAGCTCTGCTTGGGCGCCATATCATACCATGTTCGTAATGTAGGGGCGGGTTTGAAACCCGCCCCTACGTGTGATATCAAGAGGTTAACTGATTTGTTGGTTTCCTTTTAAAGCGAACTTGGTATCATAAGTTGGGAGATGCACGGTTCCCATCGGCTTTGCCAAGCAGAGCTTTGCTCCCAAGTGGGTTCCCAAGCCGGAGCTTGGGAACCAGGGATGACCTCATTGCATCTTTCCCCCCTTTTCTAAAGGGGGGCAGGGGGGATTAAATAACCGCCTGATAACCCCCCTCAATCCCCCTTTAGGACAGGGGGACTTTACGGCCCCTTTCCCAGGTGTCCTATCCTTGCCGTGAACGTGGCTTTATTCCTGCTTATCCCCCTCCGGCCCCTTGGCCTCCCGGGGCTCCTCCTGCAAATAGTCAGGCAAGATGGTTTTGTCATCTATGATGGCTTTGGCCAGTTGCTCCCGGGTGAGGCCTATTACGTCTTTAAGGTCCGCTCCTTCCAGGTGGGCTTTCTCTAATATGCTCCCCTCCAGACGTGCAAATCCCAATTTTGTCCTCTGCAGATGGGCTCCCCAAAGGAATGCTCTCTCCAGATTGGTCCCGATGAAGAACGCCCCCTCCAAGTGCAACCTACCAAAGTCTGCTCGGCGCAGGTCCGTACCGCTCAAATCCAGAGGCATTGCTTCCCCCTGGCGATAACGGTACTTGCGGCGGCCCAGGACGGTAAGGACTGCTTGGATGTCCGTTCCGGGTTTGGGCACAGGTGCCGATGTCGTTGGGGGCGATTCTCCCAACTCGTTCCATAAAAAGTTTTTAGGTGGAGGCGTCGTTAAGTCTTGATCCGATTCCCGCCATGGCGCTTGCTCCCGCACGTAGGCGGTGAGGGTCTCCATGATGGGCCAGTAGTCTTTGTCCGAGTCGTTGGCGATGCGTTCCAGGGCATAGATACCCCCCAGCCGGATGGCCATCTCCTGGCTGCCCAACTGCTCGATGGCCCGGGTGAAGCGCTCGGTGATCTGCCCTTCCTGGGCCACTTGCACCTGCTTCCCCAAGATCCGAATTTGCCAGAATGTCAGAATGATTCCGATAAAAACCAGTAACCCGCCGATAATATATGCCAATGTTCTGCGGGCTTCATTTTCCATATCAAAAATCACTTTGGGGTTCAGCCAATATCCGGTTGGAACTTGAATCTTGGGGACATAGATCAAAACCAGGATCAACCCGGCCAGAACTCCCACCCCGGCCAGCCCCCATAGAAGATATGGCTTAACCCGCCGCCACCCCTGCCCCACTTTTTCCCAGCGCGCCCCCACAGTCGCCCCCTGCTGCTTCAATCAGCTACCGCTCTCTTACCGTGGTTTCCTAAAAAGATCAATATATTCGGCAAAATTCTTTATACACCTGGTTTTTCCGTAGGGGCGCACCTGTGGGTTTGCCCTCTTGGGGGGACACGCAGGTCCCCCCCCTACAATTACGGCAACTTTTCAAGGTGATATCGTTGATCGGCAGATGCACCGGGGCAGTTGGGGCGATAGCCCCGCCTGCCCCGGCCTTTTATGGCAATTGCCGAAAATTTTTCCATCATGGAACACCCTATAATCCCCCCTGCCCCCCTTTAAAAAAGGGGGGAACTACAAGGAATTGCTGTTAAAGTCCCCCTTTGAAAAAGGGGGATTTGATACCAATTTGCATTCAAATGGTGGCACAGGTTTTCAACCTGTGCATGCGCAGGCTGAAGCCTGCGGCTACCAAAAATTGCCTTATGATTGCGACTTGGTATGAGAACCCCCAAACGGAAGGAAATTTTGGCAAACGCTATACGGCTTGGGAGAGGGGCTTGGGGGAAAGGCCGGGGCCGGTGGCACCGGCGTCTCGCCTGTGGGAACCTCTGGCCCTGCCCACAAATTATTCTCTCGTTCCCAAGCTCCTGCTTGGGAACGGCGGTTTTTGCCTCAAGCTCTGCTTGGGCGCCTGCTTATCTCAATCACTTCCCCAGCTTCTCCACCCGGACGCCGATGAGGCGGATGAGTTTGTGTTTGGGATTTTCCCGGCGGTCCAGGAAGGGCATGAGGAGTTTCATGGCTTCGAAGGTCAGGGTGCGGAGGATCGCGGCGGGCTCTCCCCGGGTGTGGGAGCGGGTATAGGTGTCGAAGTCGGCGAAGCGCACTGTGACCACCACGGTGCGGTAAGTGTGGAAACCCGCGCCGGTAAAGCGCCGGTGCACCTCCTGGCACAGCTCCCAGAGGCGGGAGAAGATGAACTCCAGGTCCCGGGTGTCTTGGGCAAAGGTCTCCTGCTCCCCCACGGATTTGGGCTCCCACGAGGTCACCAGGGGGCTGTCGTGGCGGCCCCGAATCCGTTCGTAGAGCGACGGACCCCACTTCCCGAATTTTTCGTAAAGTTCCTCCGGCGTAAACCGCTTTAAATCATTGACGGTTTTAATGCCCAGGCGGGCCAGGGATTGTTCGGTCTTGGGGCCGATGCCGGGGATTTTGCGCACGGCCAAGGGCGCCAGAAAGTCTTCGGCCTCTTCCGGCGTGACCACGGTCAGGCCGTCGGGCTTATGAAAATCCGAGGCGATCTTGGCAACCATCTTGTTGGGACCGATGCCGATGGAGGCGGTGAGCCTTTCTTGGGCCAGGATCAT
>JAGVPN010000337.1 GCA_020052215.1 Syntrophobacterales bacterium | reverse complement strand
GCCACGGTGCTGGCCAACGAACAGGTGGAAGAGGGCCTCTGCTGGCGCTGCGATTCCCCGGTGCACTTAAAAGAGCTGAACCAGTGGTTCTTCAAGATCACCGATTATGCCGAGGAACTTTTGAGCGACCTGGACCAGCTCACCCACTGGCCGGACCGGGTCCTCACCATGCAGCGCCACTGGATCGGCAAATCCCCCGGCGCGGAGATCTATTTTCCCCTGGCCCATGGCGGCGAGCCCCTCACCGTGTTCACCACCCGGGCCGACACCCTTTATGGCGCCACCTTTATGAGCCTGGCCCCGGAGCACCCCCTGGCCTTGTCTCTGGCCCAAGGGACCGGCCAGGAAGAGGCGGTGGGGAGATTCGTGGCGTACTGGCGGGCCCAGAACCGCAGCCGGGGCGTCCTGGAGGAGGTCACCAAGGAGGGGGTGTTCACCGGCAGCTTTTGCACGAACCCCGTCACCGGCGGGCAAATGCCTATTTACGTGGCCAATTTCGTGCTGATGTCGTACGGCGCCGGCGCGGTGATGGCGGTGCCGGCCCACGACCAGCGGGATTTTGAGTTCGCCCGGAAGTATGATCTGCCCGTCAAGGTGGTGATCCAACCGCCCGGCGAGGAACTCCGGGCCGGGGACCTTACCTGCGCCTACGAAGACGAAGGCCTCCTGGTGGACTCCGGCCAGTTCAGCGGCATGACCAGCGCCGCCGCCAAGGAGGCCATCGCCGCCTTTCTGGAAGAAAAAGGCCAGGGCAAGGCCGCGGTGCACTTCCGCCTCCGGGACTGGCTCATCTCCCGGCAGCGCTACTGGGGGGCGCCCATCCCCATCATCTACTGCGAGGTCTGCGGCCTGGCGCCGGCGCCGGAGAAAGACCTGCCGGTGGTCCTGCCCCTGGACATACAGATCACCGGGCAGGGGGGCTCCCCCCTGGCGCAGTTGCCATCGTTTTATGAGGTTAAATGTCCCTACTGCAACGGCCCGGCCCGGCGGGAAGTGGACACCATGGACACCTTCGTGGAGTCCTCCTGGTACTTCCTGCGCTACGCCTGCGCCGACTATACCAAAGGCGTCCTGGACCCGGCCCGGGTGAACTACTGGCTGCCCGTGGACCAGTACATCGGCGGCATCGAGCACGCGGTGCTGCACCTGTTGTACGCCCGCTTTTTCACCAAGGTCTTACGAGACCTGGGGATGGTGGCCATCGACGAGCCTTTTCAGCGCCTCCTGACCCAGGGCATGGTCTTGAAAGACGGGGCCAAGATGGCCAAATCCAAGGGCAATGTGGTGGACCCGGAGTACATGATTAAGGAATACGGCACCGACACTACCCGCCTGTTCCTGCTGTTTGCGGCCCCGCCGGAGAAAGACCTGGAGTGGAGTGACCAGGGGGTGGCCGGGTCGGCGCGGTTCCTGCACCGCCTCTGGAATTTGGTGCAGGACCTGCTGCCGGAATTAAAGGGCGTGGAGCCCTATCAAGGCCCCGGGACCGAATTGTCCTCGGAACTCTCGGAGTTTCGCCACAAGGTGCACGCCACCATCAAGAAGGTGACCGAGGACATCGAGGACTCCTTCCACTTCAACACCGCCATCGCCGCGGTGATGGAACTGGTGAACGCCTTTTATCTGGCCGCAGAGAAAAAGCCCCGGGAGGCGGCCGCCCTGAGGGTCTTCCGGGAGGCGGTGGAGGCCATCCTGCTCCTGGTCAGCCCCATGGTGCCCCACATCGCCGAGGAACTCTGGCAGGCCCTGGGACACACCACCCTCGTCTTAGACGTCCCCTGGCCCCAGCCCCAGGCCGAGGCCCTGGAGGTCTCCACCCTGACGGTGGTGATCCAGGTCAACGGCAAGGTAAGAAGTCGCCTGGTGGTACCCACATCGGCTTCGGATGAGGATATTAAGAACCGGGCGTTAAACGACCCCGCCATTGAGAAATGGCTTCAGGGCCAGCCGCCCAAAAAAGTCATTCTGGCCCGGCGCAAGCTGGTCAGTATCGTCGTCTGAGGGAGTGAAGCCATGGCCGTCTGCCGCCTCGGAGTGGTCGCCTTGCTTTTGGTCAGCCTGTGGGGTTGCGGCTACCGCCCCTTGGGGGCGGCGCCGCCCGATCCCCAACTCCGGCCGAGCCTGGCCATCCCGTTGTTCGCCAACCGCTCCACCGAAGTGGGGCTGGAGGCCATTTTCGCCACGGCCCTGATCAACGCCTTTGCTCAGACCCAGGCGGTCAAGGTGGTCCCCGGAGACCGGGACGCCGACCTGGTGCTGGAAGGCAAGGTGCGGTCAATGGACAATACCTCGGTGGCCTTCGACTCCGTCACCCGCTCCACGGTGCGCCGGGTGACCTTGAGGGTCGAAATGACCCTGCGCCAGAAGAAGGGCGGCAAGGTCCTCTGGAAGGACACCCAGGTTCTCCAGGAAGATTACGTGGTTGACCCTAATTACCACCTGGGGGAGGCCACCAAAACCGAAGGCATCCAGCGGGCGGCCATTACCCTGGCCCGGCGGGTGCTGGACAAAGTGTTGTTGGTGATTTAGCGGTTAGCTATCAGCGGTCAGCTTTCAGCAAAAAAAGGGTTTGCTGGGTCGTGACCTTTATTTGGATAGGATGGTGTAGGGCGGGCACTGCCCGCCATAATAGATGAATTATTTTTGATTGATAGTGGGTTCACCCAACATACTCACCAATCTTTTAAGCTGACAGCTGACCGCTCAAAACTATGTCCCATCCCCTTTTAGAACGCCATCTGGAACGCGGCGCCGTGAAGCCCCTCTATCTCTTTTACGGCGATGAGGAGTTCCTCATGAACCGGGCGCTGGTGCGCCTGGAGGCGGGGCTGACGGACCGGGCCGGGGAGCCGCCCACCAAAGTGGTGCGGGAGGCTCAGGAGGTGGGGCTGGCGGAGTTTTTGGCCGAATCCCGGGCGGCCACCCTGTGGGGACCGGGGCAACTCCTCATCCTGCGGCGGGTGGACACCTACCCCGGGGACCAGCTCAAGGCCATCACCGGCTATCTGGACCACCCGGCGCCCCGGGCCTGGGTGGTGCTCCTGGCGGAAGGCCTCAAGGCCAGGGAGGTGGAAAAACACGCGGTGTGGGGGCGGCTGGCCAAAGGCGAGGCGGCCCTGGGGTTTTACCGCCTGCGGGAAGGCGAGCTTTACCAGTGGCTGACCCGGGAGGCCCGGCAGTTGGGGAAGAACCTGACTCTGGCCGCGGCCCAGCGTCTGGTGGAGATGGTGGGGGACAACCTGGCGGAATTGAGCCAGGAGTTGGAAAAACTGGCCCTGTTCGCCGGGCCGGACAACGCCCTCACCCCCGCCCTGGTGACCCAGTTGGCCAGCCACAGCCGCACCTTCAACATCTTCGCCCTGGTAGACGCCCTGGGGGCGCCCGGCTTTCACCAGCGCCTGGCGTCCCTGGGGTCCCTGTGGGACATGGGGGAGCCCCCCGCCAAGATCCTGGCGATGTTGGCCCGGCAGGTGCGCCTGCTCATCCGGGTGAAGGAGGGTGCGGGGGCCAATCCGGCGGAACTGGCCGGCAGCCTGAAGGTACCCCCGTACAAGGTGAAGGGCCTGGCCCAGCAGGCGGCCCGCTTCAGCGACGCGGCCCTCAAGGGCCACCTGGCCATGCTGCACCGCGTGGACTTCCAACTCAAGACCAGCACCGGCAACCCCCGGCTCTGGCTAGAGTGGGCCTTAGTCAAGATGGGGCCGGGGTGAGATAAAATGCAATAATCAAGACTTTATCCACCGATCCCCTGGGAGGAACCAGCAACAAAATCAAAACCATGCGCCAACCAGCCCACGGATTCAGAGATCATGAATTCTTCAAACTCAACATCCTGAATCTCCACGGAAACAGATGCGCTTTAGTCAAGAATAATTTACTTGACGGCTTTACCAAGTTCGTGTTTTATAAAGGGTATCCTACCTGGAAGGGAACAGACGGACCGCCAGGATTTTCGGCGGGCTAAAGGCTAGGCGGGGCGTCAGGATAAAGCAGGCGCCACTGCCACCAGCAACCTGTGAAGCAAGCCAAGTGCAGCAGTTATATGCCCAGCATCTTTTCAATTCAAAAGGAGGATGAAATGAAAGGCAAGCTCATTTTCAAGCTGGGGGCGCTCTCCACCATCTTGAGCTTTCTGCTGGTGGTGCCCGCCCTGGGTCAGTTGAATGAGGATTTGGGGAAAAAGCTCTGCGCCTTCAAAGCGCAGACCCTCAAAGACTTGAAGATTGCCCCGGATAAAGAAAAGAAGCTTTTGGCGTTGGAAGAAAAGTGTGTAACCGCGCGGGAAAAAACCATCGCCGACTTGAAGAAAGCCAAGGAGGATTTGCAGGCCGCCTTAGCTGCCGCCACCCCTGACGAGGCGAAGGTCAAGGCTCTGGTAACCGCCTTCACTGCCGCGCAGCTTAAATTGTTTAATTCTTTTCAGGATGAGTTGAACCAGGAAATGGCCCTAATGAGCCCGCTGCAGCAAGGCAAATATCTGATGGCCATGGAACGCTGGCGCCAAGATGTGTGTCTGCCGGTCCACTGAGGAGGACGCCATGGCTGATAAAAGTCAAGCTGCAAAAGTTAAGAACAAGGTCCTCTGTGAACTCCTGGAGGAAATCCGCCAGGAAAACCAGAGGCGGGTAGCATTCCCGTACTGGGGCAACTGGGGCAACTGGCGCAACTGGCGCAACTGGCACAACTGGGGCAACTGGTTCAATTGGTGGACGTAATCTGAGAGCCTATCTCAAAACTTGTCTTAGGCTGTAAATACGTTTTCTCACCCAATTAAAGGTGGGGATACGGAGATTTGAGGCGCCCCTTTTCTAAAGGGGGATTTGGGGGATGGTCCAGCTGTTATCTAATCCCCCCATGCACCCCCTTTAGAAAAGCGGGTAATTATTTGCCAACTTAAACCCCCTGGGATGATTCAAGTTGACGTCGGAATGCGGTTTTGAAATGAGTTCTGGTCATTCAGTATTTTGATCACGCACATCACCTGGCATTAGACTTTCCAAAACTTTAGAATACGTCCAGTGCCTCACATTCCTGTTCATTCCCATGGTGGAAAATCTCTCTCCCATACAACCATACGGTCCCGATCGCGAAAAATCTTTGCCGGTGGTGCCCCAAATCCAGGTAACTCGGAACTGCAACCTGGCGTGCGGATATTGCTTCCAGGAGCATTCCGGGGGTATTATCGGCCTCTCCACGGTTGAGACGATTCTACGCCGCGTTATCGCCCATAATCTCACCGTTGATCCTCTCACCAAGGTAATTCAGATCTACTGGCACGGCGGTGAGCCCCTGCTGGCGGGCCTCGATTTTTTTCGCGCCATCATTGGCCTCGAGGCTCAGTATCCCGAGCTTTCTTTTGATAACCGGATTCAGACCAACGGGACCCTCATGAGCGATGATATGGCTCGATTGCTCACCGAATATCAATTTCAGGTGGGCTTCAGCCTGGATGGGCCCCAGGAGATTCACGATCGGTACCGGTGTTTTCGCGGCTCGCGGGCCGGGTCTTTTGATGCCGCCCGGCGCGGTATTGAATGTTACCGTGGTTACGCCCAGGCAGACCGCGTGGCAGTGATTGCGGTGGTTACCCGGGCGGGCATCCACCGCGCGGTCGACCTGTTTGAATTTTTCAAGGAATTGAGAGCAGAAGTCCAGCTGGATATCTATGATGTGCGCTGGCTGGACCTGGGCCCTGCGGCCGGCGGGGTTTCAGGGTTGTCAGACCTTGCCCCTTTGCCGGCAGAAGTGGGACGGTTTCTGATCGAATTGTTTGATCTCTGGTTCTGGGACCAGGAGGGGCAGATGGATTTCAAAGAGTTGCGCCAAGAAGTCAAGATGGTCCTGCAGCCGGAAATCAATCTGGGCGACCCCTTCCACAAGAAACGCTGCGACTTCCGGCGCCTGATTTTCGCCCCCGATGGCAAAGTGTTCAGCTGTGACCAGTGGGTGAATGATGAGAAGACGGCCCTGGGAGATATCCACCAGGATTCCCTGGCGGCCATTTTGACGAACAAGGCCGTCCTGTGGGAAAAGATTAAGCAGAGGATTCGGCGATCCGGGAAGCATATGGCCTGCGGGGGCTGTGAATGGGGCCGGCAGTGTATCGGCGGGTGTTTCACCTGCATGAAATACAACGCCATGCTGCTCCGGGCCCGGTCAGAGGGACTGCCTGACCACCGCTGGGCCGACGCCGTCCTCCCCCCTGCTTGGGATCAGGTCCGCGGGGAGACGTACTTCTGTGAGGGGCTGAGAGCTTTCCGTCACCACCTGCGGGAAGCCGTCCGGCGGGAGCTCGCCAATGCCGGTTGATGCCAACGACGCCTTCACCCTGATCCTGGAGCCGGTGAAGCGCTGCAATCTTAGCTGCCGATATTGCTATTCGGACGGCGCCGACCCCGGCGTCATGAGCCGGCAGACGCTGCAGACGGCCTTGGAAAAAACGGCCCGG
>JAGVPN010000202.1 GCA_020052215.1 Syntrophobacterales bacterium | reverse complement strand
CCGCCGTTCACCGGGTCGAAATCGGCGAGGAGGCGGTGCGCCGCGGCCTCCAAGGTTTCCCGGGTGGGGTCGCCGCCGCCCCCCGCTAATTCTCCCAACCGCTGTACATGGCTTTCCACCTTCAGGGAGAGCGACGTCAGCTGCTGGCGATTCTGCTGATAGGTCTGGCTGAGGGCCAGCAGCAGGCGGGGGAAACCCGGCAGGCCGCCCCGGTCTTCGGGGGGGAAGTAGGTGCCGCCGTAAAAGGGCTTCAAGTCCGGGGTGAGGAAGACGCTTAGGGGCCAGCCGCCGTGGCCGGTGAGCACCTGCACCGCACTCATGTACGTCTCATCCAGGTCGGGGCGCTCTTCCCGGTCCAGCTTGATGTTGACGAAATGCTCGTTCATGATGGCGGCGATGGCCGGGTCTTCAAACGACTCATGGGCCATGACGTGGCACCAGTGGCAGGTGGAGTAGCCGATGCTCAAAAAGATGGGCTGGTCTTCACGGCGGGCCCGTTCCAGGGCCTCCGGCCCCCAGGGGTACCAATCCACCGGATTGTAGGCATGCTGCTTGAGATAGGGGCTGGTCGCATCGATGAGGCGGTTGGGCCGGGCTTCTGACATGTCAGGCTCCTTGGGCGCATGGCTTGCACCGTTCAGTCGTGATGCCTGACAAGATAAGTACGTCCGCGCCGGTTGCAAGGCGTCCCGGCGGCGCCAACCGCGCCGGGTCCCCTTCATGGACTCATTTAGAACTGCATTAGCCCGTCAATCAGAGGACATTGGCGAGATTTTCGCGGCATTCCGGCAGCGACCTCTGTTAATCAGAGATAAACGATGGAAGCGGGCCTGCCAAATTCGGAAAGAAATTCTTGACAGTCCGGATAATATGAGATAGAGTCTCAGTTGCATATGAAAACCGAGATTGAGGTCTTTCGAGAATTTTTGGCCCAGAAGGGCATGCGTTTAACGCCCGAGCGGGAGGCCGTTCTGGTTGAGGTCTTCGCGGAGCACGACCATTTTGATATTGACGAACTCTTCATGCGGTTGCGACAGAAAGGCCAGCGCATTTCTCGGGCCTCCATTTACCGCACCCTGCCTTTGCTGGTGGAGAGCGGCCTGGTTAACGAAGTCTATTTTGAGGAGGGGCACTTGCATTACGAACACATTTACGGACATGAGCACCACTGCCACCTGCGCTGCCTGGGCTGCCGGCAGATCGTAGAATTCCGGGACGATGGAGTGGAGGAGGCGGAAAAGCGCATCGGTCAGGCCAAGGGCTTTGAGACCACGGGCCACAAGCTGGAGATCTACGGCTACTGCCCACAATGTCAGGGAAAAAAGAAATAGGGGAAAACTATATTTTTTTGATAAATTATTGCAAATGAGTCTCAGACTCATTATCATAAAATAAGGAGGCGGTTCCATGCCCTTATATGAGTATCAATGCTTGGATTGCCCCAGTCGGGATAAAAGGGTCGCCGGTCTGGATGACCATACGGCCCTTTGTATCCAGTGCGGCGGGATGATGCTCCGCCGGGACGAAGATGTCTTCCGGGCCTACTTCGATGGAGATGACTCGATGCACCGGCCTGGGGCTTACTTTAAAGGCTGATGTTTTAATCGTTAATCCGATTAATTTTGGAGGGTTAAATGATTCCGCTGGGACTTCTATCGGCCGGCGAACAGGCTGAAGTAATGGAAACAAGAATGGAAGAGCTGCTTTCTCCCTGCTCCAAATGTAAATGTAACCGGCCGGAGTGTTTCTCCAGGATCGAAGATATGGGCCTGCGGGTGGGAAAGACCGTGGAAATCCTGAACAATCACCGGACCCAAGGGGTTCTCCTGGTAAAAGTGGATGACTCCAGGATTGCCCTGAACCGGGGCATGGCTATGAAGATTATGGTGCGGAGGAAAGACTGATGAACCTGGCCATGTTACAGCCGGGTCAAACCGGCAAGATCACGAAAATCGGCTCTCTGGGCCCCATGAAACGCCGGCTGATGGATATGGGGGTCCTGGTGGGGGAGGTGGTAAGGGTGGAAAAGATTGCTCCCCTGGGAGATCCCATTGAAATAACCGTGAAAGCCTACAAGCTTTCTCTCCGGAAAAGCGAGGCCGAAGGGATATTGGTGGAGGTCTTGGCATGAAATCACAGGCGGCCTTAAAGATGAGCAACCCCCAAAGAGTGATAACCGTGGCGGTGGCAGGAAACCCCAATTCGGGGAAATCCACCCTGATCAATGCCATTGCCGGCACCAGGCTCCAGGTGGGCAACTGGCCCGGGGTAACCGTGGAAAAGAGAGAAGCGGTCTTTGAATATCAGGGCCGAAAGATCAGGTTAGTTGACCTCCCGGGCACCTACAGCCTGAGTCCATATTCCCAGGAAGAGATTATCGCCCGGGATTACCTGGTCCACGAAAGGCCGGACGTGATTGTGGACGTGGTGGACGCTACCAACCTGGAAAGAAATCTCTATCTCACCGTGCAGCTGCTGGAGTTGGGCATCCCGGTAATCGCCGCCTTAAACATCTATGACGAGGCCGAACAGAAGGGCTACACGATTAAAACCAACGCCATCGAGAAGGCCCTGGGTATCAGGGCAATTCCCACGGTAGCCACCAAGAAAAAAGGGGTGGAAGACCTGCTGGCGGCAGTCCTGGAAGTGGGAGACGATCCCGGTGCCAATCGGCCCAGGTCGTTAAACTATGGGGAGGATATCGAAGCTGCGGCTGGTCGCGTGGATCAGCAGATCAAAGAACGTTTTCCCTCCCTGGCCCAGAAGTACCCTGCCAAATGGCTGGCATTCAAACTTATGGAAGGCGACCGCTATGTGCTGCAGGAGATTAATTTTTTGCAGAATAACCGCGCCTTTGTTGAGGAGGCGGTCCGCCATCTCCGCAAGGCCCATGGCGAGGACATCGAGGCGATCATGGCCGATGCCCGTTATGGTCAAGCGGCCGGCCTTACCCAGGAAGTTCTCAGAAAACCCGAAACCCAACGGATAGAGTTGACCGAAAAGATCGACCGCATTGTCTTAAACCGTTTTTTTGGCATTCCCATCTTTCTGGCGGCCATGTGGTTGGTTTTCAAGCTTACCTTTGATGTGTCTTCCCCCTTTGCGGATTGGATGGACAAATCGATCAACGGCCCCTTCAAGCGCTGGATCGAGGCCCTCATGGGTCTGATCAGCGCCCCCGACTGGCTGGTTTCCCTGGCCACCGACGGGGTCGTGAGCGGCACGGGTTTTGTCCTGGTCTTCGTGCCCGTCATCTTTGCCATGATGTTTTTTATCACCTTCCTGGAGGCCAGCGGCTACATGGCCAGGGCCGCCTTTGTGATGGACCGGGCCATGCATGCCATGGGGTTACACGGCAAGTCCTTCATTCCCATGCTCCTGGGCTTTGGCTGCAACGTGCCGGCCATCTATGCCACCCGGACCCTGGAGAATCCCCGGGATAAGGTCCTTACCGCCCTGATTATTCCTCTCATGTCTTGCGGGGCCAGGCTGCCGGTTTATGTGGTTTTTGTGGGGGTCTTCTTTGCGGCCTACTCCGGAACCGTTATCTGGTCTTTATATGTGATGGGCATCGTCATGGCGGTCTTAGTGGGGATCCTTTTTAAGAAGACCATCTTTAGAGGAGAATACCCCCTGTTCATCATGGAACTTCCGCCCTACCGCCTGCCGGGCCTGCGGAGCCTGATGATCCATACCTGGGAAAAGGGCAAGCACTTCCTGATCAAAGCCGGAACTTACATCTTCGCGGTCTCGGTCCTGACCTGGTTTCTCCTGAACCTGCCCTGGGGGGTGGAACACAAGAAGGATTCCTATCTCGGCCAAGCCGCCGCCGTTGTTGCCCCGGTGTTGCAACCCCTGGGCTTCGGGAACTGGGAGGCCGCCGCATCCTTGATCACCGGAGTGATCGCCAAGGAGATCGTGGTGGGTACCATGGGAGAGATTTACCTTCCCAAGGCCAAGGATGAGAAGAAGGAAGAGGCCCCCAGCCTGGGGCAGGATTTAAAGGAGGTGGCCGTCTCATTTGCAGGCGCCGCCAAAGAGGCGGCTCAGAATGTGTTCTCTTTTGGCAGCGCCAAGTTCTCCACCGAGGAGAAGGAAAAGAGCAGACCCTTAAAGTCGGTGCTTCAAAACGCCTTTACGCCGTTAAGCGCCTATGCCTTCATGGTCTTTGTGCTGCTGTACATGCCCTGCATGGTGGTGGCCGTGGCCTTCAGGCATGAGTTCGGCTCCTGGAAATGGTTCGGAGTCGCGTTTGGATATGAAATGGTCCTGGCCTGGGGAGTGGCCTTCGCCATCTACCAGGGCGGTAAACTGCTGGGATTGGGAGGTTAAGATGAGTTGGACGGATCTTTTTTTGGCCGGAGGGATCGCCATCGGCGCGCTCTACCTCCTGTATCGCTCCATCTGGAAAAAGCGGGGCTATTGCCACGGGTGCACCTCGGAGACCTGCCCCAGCAAACCAGAGAAAAAAAGCTGCTAATATCAAAAACTTGATCGATAGAGAGGAGAAACATGATGCGACATTTTGGGGGAAACCTCTGTTGTTGGGGACTGGTTTTTCTCGTCCTGTTCACGGGGGTCGCCACGCGGCCGGCTGCGGCCCAAGGCCCGGCCGCCCCCCTGATGGAGAAGCCGGCGGTCCCTGAAGAAAAGAAAGAAGAGACTCCTACCACCTGCGGCCCCCTCATCAGCGACACCTGCCTGCCCATCGAGACTCACAAGGCCAGCATGCAGGTTCTCTGGGGCTATTCCATTGTGAGCGGAAATTTCAGCCCCAACTGGCGCCGGGTGAGCGCCAAGGGAGATTTCTCCACCTTATTTTCATCAGTGAAATTTAGCTATGGCCCGGCCAAAGACCTGGAGATGTACGTCATTGTTCCCTATATCCAAAACTTTGCCAGGAATGTCGATGCGAGTCTGGCCGGCCCCAACGGCGAACGGTCCGCCAATTACGGCGGGGTTGGGGATATCAGTTTGTTGGGGAAATACTTGCTGCTGCCGGAAACCGATTACCGCCCCGCAGTTACCGGGGTGCTGGGGATGGGATTCCCCAGCGGCCACGCCTCGCATCTCAACCCGGGACGCCTGGGCGTTGATGCCATCGGCGCCGGGGCTTTCACTTTCACCACCGGCGTCAACCTGTTCAAATATCTGCAACCGTTTCTGGTTCATAGCCAAATCTGGCTCAACTCCCCGGTTAACCTCTTTACCGCGAGAGACGACAGTGTCCGTTCCCGGGAATCCGTGACGTTCAACCTGGCAGTGGAATATCCCTTCACCAAGCGCTGGGTGGCGCTGTTGGAAATGTACAGCACCTGGACCTGGACCAACATTTCTACCCCCCAGGGCTTCCAATCCCCCTCTACTCTCGTGGGAATCCTCCCGGGAATCGAATTCTTTCTGAATGAAAAATGGGCACTGTCAGCCGGCGCGGCTATCGACCTGTTCGGCAAAAGCGGCTCGTTTAAATACACCCCCATGTTTACCGTGTATCATAATTTTTAGCAGCCGTCGGGTTTGCCTTGGTGAATAAAATGAACCCCTTAAATTCCAAGGGGTTCATTTTTGGAGGCTTCTGGCTCTGCCTTGAAAAGTTCAAGGTTCAAGGTTAGGAGTACGCCCATCAGGAACTTTTCATAAATTTACGGGTGAGCCAAAAGCCCATGCGCGGCCTTGGGCTCCATTCCAGACCGGCAAGGCCCCGGGGTGTGCCCGGGGGTTACTTTTTGAACCTGGACGCCAGGTCTTGCAATGATTTCTCCAGACCGTTCCAGGCCTTGCCGGCCTGGTCCTTAAGGGTGTCCCACTGCTCCAGACCTTTGTCTTTGAGTCGGTGCAGCCGCTGACGCTGCTCCTCCTG
>JAGVPN010000312.1 GCA_020052215.1 Syntrophobacterales bacterium | reverse complement strand
CTCATCGACTATTGCCGGTGGGCCGGCGCCAAGGCGGTGATTTTCGACATCCTGTTCACCGAGGCCTCGTCCTACGGCTCCGAAGACGATCAGCGGTTCGCCCAGGCCGCGGCCGCAGCCGGCAACGTGGCCCTGCCGTTTTTCCTGACCCGGGAGGCCAAGCCGCCCAACCCCTCGGAAGCGAACCTGCTCAAGCAAGCCGGCCTCACCCTTCCCGGCCCGGCGCCCCTGGACCAGCCTGCCTATCGGGCCGTGATCACCCCCATCCCGCCGCTTTTGGCCGCAGCCGGCGCCTTGGGGAACGTGGAGTCCCGCCCGGACCCGGACGGCATCTACCGCCGGGTGGCCCTGGTGGCGCCCTTTAAGGATAAGTGGCTCCCCACCCTCGGGTTCGCGGCGTTTTACCGCTTCGGTGCCCCGGGCCCCCTGCGGTTTACCCCGGGCGCCCTGAAGGTGGGGGACCTGGCCATTCCCCTGGACGGCCAGGGGCGGTTCCTCCTCAAGTTTCGCGGCCCCAGCCGCAGCCACCAGCGGTTTTCCGCGGCCAACGTCATCGCCTCGGAGGCCCGCCGCCAACAAAGCCTCCCCCCCATCTACCCGCCGGCGGATTTTGCCGGCAAGTGGGTGCTGGTGGGGCTCACCGCCCCGGGCCTCCTGGACCTGAAGGCCTCCCCGGTGGCCGCCATTTATCCCGGGGTGGAGATCCACGCCACCCTGCTGGATAACCTGCTAAGGGGCGATTTTCTCCGGCCAGTGCCCCTCTGGGGCCTGTGGGCCGGGATGCTGGCGCTCTCCGCCGCCATGGTCTTGGTCGTCCTCTTTTTCTCGGGGCTTGCGGCCACCCTGGCCGGGTTCGCGGCTTTGACCCTGGTTTACCTGGGGCTGGTGGTGGGGGCCTTCCATTTCGGCTGGTGGGCCGATCCGGTGCTGCCCGGGATCGCCCTGGCCCTGAGCTTCGGCTTGGCCGCGGCGTTCAGCTACGGTACCGAAGGACGCCAGAAGCTGTACATCCGGCGCATGTTCGGCCAGTACATGTCCGAGACCGTCATCAACCATTTGCTGGAACACCCGGAAAAGCTGCAACTGGGGGGCGAACGCCGCCGGGTCACCCTGTTTTTTTCGGATTTGGCCGGCTTCACCACCATTTCGGAGCGCCTCGACGCCGAGACGGTGGTGTCCCTGCTCAACGATTATCTGTCCAGCATGACCGAGATCATCTTGGCGGAGGCGGGGACCGTGGACAAATTCGAAGGGGACGCCATCATGGCCTTCTGGGGGGCGCCTTTGGACCAGGCGGACCAGGCCGCCCGGGCCTGCCGCGCCGCCCTGAGGCAGCAGACGGCCCTTCAGGAGTTGAACCGCGGCTTTGCCGGACTTAACCTGCCGCCCCTGTCCATGCGCATCGGCCTGCACACCGGCGAAGCCATCGTGGGCAACCTGGGTTCGGAAAAGCGCTTCGACTACACCGTCATCGGCGACACCGTCAACCTGGCTTCCCGCCTGGAGGGGGTCAACAAGTTTTACGGCTCCCACATCATGGCCAGCGAGACCACCGTGGCGGAGTGCACCGGAGCGGTGGAGTTTCGGGAACTGGACCTGGTGGCGGTCAAGGGTAAAGAACAGGCGGTCCGGGTCTTTGAGGTCCTGGGCCTCACGGGGGAACTGGAACCGGAGATCATCAAGCGGCGCCAGGACTTCGCCCAGGCGTTGGAACTCTACCGCCAGGGCCGGTTCCCTGAAGCCCAGGCCGGGTTCGAGGCCATCTTGACGAAAAACCCCGAAGACGGCCCCGCCCGGATCTACCGGGACCGCTGCCGGCGATTCCAGGAGACGCCGCCACCGGCTGACTGGGACACCGTCTTCCGGCCGGAGGGAAAATAAGGTATTCTAGAGTGACATGGGTGACTCAGACAAAACCAAGGCCCAGCTGATTGAAGAGCTGTCAACTTTGCGTCGGCGCCTCGCCGAATTGCAGATATTTAAAGATTACCGGAAGCTGGCCGAAGAGGCGCGGCGGCGGGCCTACGGCGAACTGGAACACCGCATCGCCGAGCGCACCGCGGAACTGGTGCAAGCCAATCAGCAACTGAAACAGGAAATCGAGGAACACAAGCGGACCAAGGAGTACCTGGAAAACGTCATTGCCAACTCGGTGGATGCCATCGGCATCGTTGACCGGCATGGCAAGTTTATCCTGTGGAACCGGCGGGCGGCGGAAATCTACGGCTACCAGCTGGAAGAATTTGCCGACAAGACGGCCTTTGAGCTCTACGCCGACCCCGATGAACTGGACCGTATGCTTGGGAGGCTACGCCGCGCCGGGGTGGTGCGAGAATTTGAGATCCTCATGAAGAAAAAGGACGGCACCATCGTCCCCATGGATATCTCCATCAGTTTGCTCAAGGATGACCACGGTCGCACCATCGGCAGCGTCTGCCTGGCCCGGGACCTCTCGGGCCGGAAAAAGTCGGAGGCGGCACTCAAGCATGCCCAGGCGGAACTGAGGCGCTACTCCCGGGAGCTCGAACGCCAGGTGCGGGAGAGGACCCGGGAGATCAACAGCATTCTCCGGTACACGCCTTCGGTGGTGTATATCAAGGACCGGGAGGGCCGCTACACCCTGGTCAATTCCCGCTATGAGGAGTTGTTTGGCATGAGCCGGGAGCAAATCTGCGGAAAATGCGACCATGATATGTTCCCCCGGGCCTTGGCCGACCAAATCCGCGCCTCCGATCTGCGGGTGCTGGCCCACCGGCAGCCCTACCAGGCCGAAGAGGCCATGCCCCCGCCCGCTGGCCTGCGCACCTATCTATCGGTGAAATTTCCCCTGTATAACGAGCAGGGAACCCCCACCGGCCTGTGCGGCATTGCCACAGACATCACCGAACTCAAGCAAGCCCAGGATCAGCTGCGGCGTCTCTCGGGGAGCATCATGGCCAACCAGGAGAAGGAGCGCAAGGCCATCGCCCGGGAACTGCACGATGAACTGGGGCAGGTGCTCACCGCCCTGCGCATGGATGCGGTGTGGCTCAGCGAACGCCTGCAGGCCCAAGACCCCAAGGCCGGCGAACGGGCCTTGGCCATGTGCGGGCTTATCGACCACACCATTGATGAGGTCAGGGGCCTGGCCACTCGCCTGCGCCCCGGGGTGCTGGACGATCTGGGCCTTATCGATGCCCTGGAGTGGTACATCGCCGATTTTGAAAAACGCACCGGGATTGCCTGCACCTTCAAGCACCGCCAGGTGCCCAACATCGACGGCATCGGGGCCACGGCCGCGTATCGCATTGTCCAGGAGGCTTTAACCAACGTCACCCGGCACGCCGCCGCCACCCAGGTGAAGGTGAGCCTTGAACCGAAAAAGGGCATGGTTACCCTGGCCGTGGCGGACAATGGCCGGGGCTTCGATCTAAGGGAGATCGCCGCGTCCGAGTGCCTGGGGCTGGCCGGCATGCGGGAGCGCGCCGGCCTTCTGGGCGGCAGCCTGGAGATCCGGTCCCGGCCCGGAAAGGGGACAAAAGTATGTTTCAGATTACCCGCCGATGGCAGCCGGAGCGCTTAAGATGATCCGGGTCCTGCTCGCCGACGATCACGACATTGTCCGGGCCGGCCTGCGCCGCCTCGTGGAAGACTGCGGCGACATGGAGGTGGTGGCCGAAGCCGCCGATGGCCAGGAGGCCATACTCCGGGTTCAGGAAACCTCACCGGAGGTGGCGGTCATCGATATTTCCATGCCCGGCCTGGACGGCCTGGAAGTCGTCAGCCGGCTGCGCCTCTCCCACCCGAAACTGCCCATTCTCATCCTCACCATGCATGAGGAGGAGCAGTATGTGGTCCGGGCCATTGAGGCCGGGGCCATGGGGTACATCACCAAAAGGTCGGCCCCGGAGCTGCTGGTGAAAGCCATCCGCAAGGTGCATGCCGGCGGGCGCTTCCTCACCGATGCCGCGGCCGAGGCCCTGGCTCTGCGCCTGGCCAGGGGCGCCAAGGGCTGCTCCCCCATGGATTCCCTGTCCACCAGGGAAATCCAGGTTCTCCGGCACCTGGCCCTGGGTAAGACGGTCCGGGAGATTGCCGAGGCCTACCACCTGAGCCCCAAGACGGTGGACACCTACCGCGCCCGCCTTCTGAAAAAACTCAACCTGCGGAACAATGCCGAGCTGTCGCGTTTTGCCCTGCAGAATCGGCTCGTGGATCTCTGAGGCCAAATTGCCGTCATAGAGGTGATTCTGGCTTTATGGTCGCAATCCTCGTAGGGGCGGTTCGCGAACCGCCCCTACAACGCCAATACGGCATAAGGCCCCACCGCCGCCTCCCTGTAAGAAAATTTCTGACAAACAAATCATAGATTGCCCGATTTCCATTTGTGCCGCTTCCCGGTATGCTTCCTTATTGTCTATCCCTGTAGTCTTTGCCGGATTGCATTCAAATAGATAGTTTTCGTCTTTTGTCGGGGCGCCCCTAAGAGTGCGCCCTGGGCGGACATTTAGGTCCGCCCCTACACCGCAAACCTGCAGCATATTTTTGGTTGAAAAGGAACCGCCTATGAAGACCGTGGCCGAGAAGATCCGGGAGTTGAAGGAGAAGGAGGGGCAGATCAGGTTGATGGGTGGGGCGAAGGCCGTGGAGAAGCAGCGTTT
>JAGVPN010000153.1 GCA_020052215.1 Syntrophobacterales bacterium | reverse complement strand
CCCCGGGGGAGGCGACGGTGTCGCCGCCGATAACCGCCACGCCGAACTCCCGGGCGGCCTGGGCCAGGCCGGCGGCAAAGGCCAGGGCTTCACGGCGGTCCCGGTCCGGGGGCCAACCCAGGGACAGCAGCGCCGGTCCCGGGTCTCCGCCCATGGCGGCGATGTCGCTCAGGTTTACCGTCAGGGACTTCCAGCCCAACTGGGCCAGGGTGGTGTAGGCCAGATCGAAGTGGACGCCCTCCACCAGGGTATCCATGGTCCACAGGAGATAATTGTCGCCATTGAGGCTAAGGGCGGCGCAGTCGTCGCCGATCCCTAGAATGACGCCGGCAGGGGCGGCGCCGAACTCCCGGCTCAGGGCGGCTATAAGGTCCCATTCGCTGGTGAGGGTATCTGGGGGCGGCATCTCTTTCCTGTTCCGAAAAGTTTTTGGTGGCACCGGCATCTTGCCGGTGCGGGTGCACAGGTTGAAAACCTGTGCCACCAACGGGGGCGGGGACGCCCGCCCTACTAATTTTTTCATCATTTACGGGTGGGCCAATAGGCCCATGAGGAACTGTCCTGAGAAGTTCTTTAAATCGGTGGCACAGGCTTTCCAGCCTGTGCCACCAGCCCATACCACCTTTTCATGCTTTGCGGGTGGGCCGAAGGCCCATGAGGAACTGTTCCGAAAAGTTTTCGTAGGGTGCGTCCTACGCACCAATTAATCAGCGGAATCGGCGGGCAGTGCCCGCCCTACATCCCTGCTTCGAGAAGTTCCCGTAGGGGCGGTACGCTCACCGCCCCTACAACAGGTTTTCATGATTTGCGGGTGAGCCGAAGGCTCAGGCGGGACCGCCCTGAGCCCCGGCCAGGACCCGTGGCGGCGCCAGTTCCCCTTAATCCCGGCTTCTCAGCTTGGCCAGCAGCCGGAGCATCTCGAGATAGAGCCAGATCAGGGTGACCATGAGGCCGAAGGCCCCATACCACTCCATGTATTTGGGGGCGCCCTGGGCGGCTCCCTGCTCGATAAAATCGAAGTCCAGGACCAGGTTCAGGGCCGCAATGACCACCACGAACAGGCTGAAGCCGATACTCGCCCAACTGTTGCCATACATGAGGGGCATCTGGACGCCGAAAAAGCCCACAACCAAGGTAATGAGATAGAACAGGGCGATGCCGCCGGTGGCCGCCACCACGCCCAGTTTAAAGTTTTCGGTGGCCCGGATCAGCCGGGATTTATACGCCAGCAGCAGGGCCAGGCAGGTGCCTAAGGTCAAGCCCGCGGCCTGGATGACGATGCCGGGGAATTGGGCCTCGAATAGAGTAGAGACGCCGCCGATGACCAACCCTTCCAGGAGGGCGTACAGGGGCGCGGTGACGGGCGCCCAGGTCTGTTTGAAGATGGTGACCAGGGCCACGATGAAGCCGGCGATGGCCCCCACCGCCACCCAGGGAGTTACTTCCTGGGGTTTCATGCTCCAAATCCAGGAGGCGGTCACCAGGACGCACAGCAGCAGCAAGATTGCCTTGTTGGCGGTCCCCTGGATAGTCATGGCCTCGTCGGCCCGGGCGACACGCCCCACCGCGGTGAAGGTATTGTCGCCGAGAGCTGGGTTGCCGGTCCTCATAGCTTTCCTCCCAACATCTTTGATGACCTCATTTGATGAACTCCAGTTTATCAGGATTTCAGCTGGCGGGAAACAAAAACGCGGTGGGAAGCTGGCTAGGCGGGGATGGGGCTGATTGCTGGAAGTGCCGACCTTTGGGGTGGGTCCGAGGTTTTGACGATTGCCGCGCGGGATATACTCGGTATCAAACCATGGCCTTGGCCTGGTCGCCGACGGCGTCGTAGTCGGTGACGCCCAGGGGTTTGATAAAATAGGTCTGGCAGACGAAATCCAGTTCTTGGGAGGTGAGTTGGGGCGGCTGGTCCAGGAATCGGGCCCGGTCAATCAGGTTTTCGATGAGGTCCCGGGGGTGGCTGGCGCAGAATGGCCGGGAAGAAGTGACATAATAACGGGCCATTATGTCCCGGACGGCTGCCTCATCAAAGTCGATTTGATGCCCGGCGCAGACGCGCCGGAAGATCTCCAGATAATGATCCGGGGAGACATAGCCGATAAATATCTTATGGCGGATACGTCTGAGGAAGGCCTCATCCGCCAGACTGTATGGGTTCAGGTTGGTGGAAAAAATGATGAGCTGGTCGAAAGGCACGGCGAACTGCTGGCCGGTGTGGAGGCAACAGAAGTCTTGCCGGGTTTCCAGGGGATAAATCCAGCGGTTGAGCAGTTCCCGGGGGGTAATCTTCTGTCGCCCGAAATCGTCGATGATGAACACGCCGTTATTGGCCCGCATCTGGTGGGGCGCCTCGTAATACTTCAGATGAGGATTGAACCTCAGTTCCAGGGCATCTTCGGTCATCTCGCCCCCGGCGATGACGATGGGCCGCTGGCACAACACCCAGCGTCGGTCGTGATCCTGGGTCTCCGGGGTTGGGGGGATGGGCTGGTGATTGAGTTCATCGTACAGGCGGATAATCTGGCCATAGACAAACAGGGCATAGGGGACATAGACCGCATCCTGATAGGCATGGCCGAGGCAATTGGCGATCATGGTTTTGCCGTTGCCCGACGGTCCGAAAAGAAAAATAGACCGGGCGCTGTTGATAGCCGGACCGAGTTTCGTGATGAGATCATCCGGCACGACATAATCGGCGAACACTTCCGTGAGGCGGGCCTTCTCCACCTTGATTTGATGGATTGCTTGGGCCTCCACCCAATCCCAGTAATCCTCCAGGGGTACCGGGGCCGGCCCCACATACCGGTTTGATTCCAGGCACTGCTCGGCAAAGATTTTCCCGGCATCGGTCAAGGAATAGCTGAGATTAATAGATAGATGGGATAGTTGGCTCAGGGCATCCCGGGCTTTGACCTGCATATACCCCTGGCCCTGTAGATAGGCTAAAAGCTTGTCCACCAGGCGCCGAGATATTTTTATCTCGTGAGCCAACTCCTGGGAGGAGATGGCATCCCGGAAGAAGGAATGCTTGAGCAGGAGTTGGATCAGCAGACTCTTGGGCAGGCCCAGATCCTCAAAAGTCTCCGGTATGGGGGGATGGTCGTAGACAAACTGGGCCAACACCTCGGGTTCCACCAGGTCGAGATCTAGGAGGTGTTGGGCCAGGTAACCCCGGGATCTTTTCTGCCGGAACAGGGCCGGAGCTAGCTGTTCTTGCTCCAGGACTCCAGTTTTAACTAGACGCTGCGCCAGGTTCATGCCGTTCGCACCTCAACTATGGTCATCCAGGCAGGCTGTTTCAGTCTGAATTGATCAAAAATTCACTTCAAAGAGCCCAGCGACGGCGGCGCCAAAAGTAACGACACTGGCGGCGATGGCCACGGCTATGAACGCCAACAGGAAGGCATACTCCACTGCGGGTGCGCCGGACTCATCTTCGGCAAACTTGATGATCAGGTCCATGACGGTTTCTTCCCCGCAAGGGGTAAATCGACTAATTCCTATCGGTTTTGGTTTGACTCCGGGCTTGGCGGCCATGGTTAGACTCGAACTTTCTTCAGCCCCCTGGGTCTCCAGATCATGAAGTGGAAGGGTGGGTAATGATCGCGTCCAGCGGCAAGGCTTCTTCTTCCACCGCCTCCTGGACCCCACTCCAGCCTCCCCGGGGCAGCCTGGATTGCCTGACGAGCTGCAAGGCGATCTGGTTTAATCCCACCATGGCTTTGCTCTTCTTCTGGTGCAGGGGGAAAGGCACCATTCGACTGATGGCTGCCTCCACCCCGGAATCAAAGAGGACTTGCCCCATAATGTCAGGTTGGATATTCAGGAAATCCCGGCACACCGAGCGGATAATTTCCGGGGCCTTCAGGTCGGCATTATTTTTGACCATATTGACCACCAGAAAGAGATGAAAATCCCGCAAAGCAGAGGTCAACCGGGCATGTTTTTCCGGGTTGATATCCTTAAAATGGTCCAGCAGATCCTGAATGGTGGCGCAGTGATTCACATTTTCGGCTTCGCCTCCACGGTATAAGAGCTCGAGGATTTCGATATCCTTGGCGAAATCCCGGGATAACTTGCGGTACAGGGCGCTCTTGATGAAGCCATAGGCATTCTGGAGGGAGGTGGTCTGGGAGGTGAACAGGGCAATTTTTCCCCCGGAAAAGTTGAAGAAATCCAAGGTATTGAAGGAGGTGCCCGCCCCCTGGTCAAACAGCACATACTGGGCCGGCAGTTCTTCGATCTGATGCAACAGCCTGATTTTTTGAGCGAAAGTGGGGTTGGCCGCCCCCATCAGATCGTCGGCCCCGCAGATGAGGCCGATACCCTCAACCGCGGTTTCAATGACGGTATCTTCCAACCGGGTCACTTTCTTGGTCAGGAAATGCTCCAGGGTGACATGAGGGTAACGGACCCCCATCAAGGTATGCAGATTGGCGCCGCCCAGGTCGCCGTCGATGAGGATGACCTTCTTGCCCAAGCGGGCCAGGGCGATGCCCAATCCTAAAGTGACCAGGCTCTTACCGATACCCCCCTTGCCGCCGCCAATACTCCACAGCTTAAGCCTGCTTAAACTCGTCGGCATGACCGATTCTCCATAACCATCAAAGGGTTTTGCCAATTTGGTCACCGGAAGCCCGTTTTTCCCAAAGAGACCAGATAATCTTCCCGGCAATCCCCAGGCTGCCAAGCAACCAGAGGGCCCAGCCGCCCATCATGTAAGCGGGGGAGCCGGCAAACTGGAGGGCCAACCCTGCCGCCAACAACGCCAGCCCGGCGATGTGGCAGTGGTGGATCAGCGGCGATTGGCGCGGAGTTTCCAGGACCTGGTCATATCTGTCCCACAGCCCCTTGATATCTTGAGAGGTGTGGGCAAGGAGATTGTTCAACCGTCTGAGGGCCTCGCCGGGCGGCTTAACCATTTGCAATCCCAGAGACAAGGGCGGCTGACCTATGCCGCCTAACTTGGTCCAGGCGATTTTCGCTTTGATATTGATAAGGTCCTGGACCCCAGGGCCTTCCACCCGGAGGATGCAATCTTCCCCGCGGTAGCGATCCCAGTCGGCTATGACCCAGGGGTTAGTCATCGCCAGGGTAACCCCTCCCATGGACAAGTTCTGGATAAGCACGGGCAGGAGGAGAGGGGTTGGTTCCTTCGGGCCGGCAACCTCTAACCTGAGAGAAGGATATCCAGTGGTTTTCTCCTCCGGTTTAAAAAGACCCGAAGTCATGCCTGCCTCCTTTATGCCGGTATTGCCGCCGGCGCTTGAACGTCACAGGAAAGGGGACTAACCCCCTGGAATTTGCCCGCCAGCCCCACCACCGGCCCTCGATGCGCACCCCATCACGCCTCACCCCGTATCCGGAAAAACTCCCGGGCCATAGTGCCGGCCCGGTCCAACTTTTCGCGGAAGGGGAGGGCGGCGTTTTCGGGGTTGAGGCTGATATAGTTCTTCAGACAGAAGACCACCATCTGGACTTTGTGCCGGTCAACGGCCAGGTCGGGGTTCTGATTCAGGAAATCTCCGGCTGCCGCCTGGATTTTCTGGATTTGCCGGTTTTTGTTGCTATTTTGGCCAACTAGACCATCCCAATTTAATTCCATGGTGGTTCCCGTGGGCTTGTGCCCCGGCTCAGGGGGGTTGGGGGAGGAGCCGGCGAAATGATGTTCCCACTGGGATACCAGGTTGTCAATTTCCCCGGCAGGGTGGCGTCCACCCGTCTGCATCGCTTCATGCCGGCAGCTCTCCATGATGACCTTTTCCCCCAACCCGGCCAGCAACTGAAAGTACTGCCCCGAAACCGATTGGTCAAACTGCGGGGAAGATGCAGCCCCTTTCTCCCTTTGTCCCGGATCGGTCGGGACGGAACCGGAAAGCATATCCAGGACATCCTGGGGGGCCGGGGCGGCGGTCGAAAGGCAGCCGGCTGGTTTTTCCGGCCAGGCCCCCCCGTCTATCCTGGCCGGCAACCCCGGACCCGAGGCCCCGCCTTCCTGCCGGTTCCGGGCCTTGGCGGCCAATGCTTGGAGATAGTCGCGCTTTTCCGGGTTTTGGCGGGCCTCCCCGTGGGGGGCGTGCCACAACAGGGAGAACAGCAACGCCGGATCTCTGAACCCCAGCCCCAGGGCAGTGTTGATAATCCCTTGATAATACTCATCCTGAGAGGCGGGGGGCACCAGCAGGGCTTTCAACATGCAACCGTGAGGGGCGATGATCCGGTAAATTTCCGTCCAGGACTGCACCTCGGGTTTCGCCATGGCGTCAGGGATATACTCTTTGATAAATTGCCAGACTGCCGGTTTGGGTGGCAGGGGCGGCGCTTCCCAGGGCGGCCGGACCCAGCGCCAGGGTTCCCGGCCCTGGGGCTCCAGGGAGGGCGGCGCCAGCACCAGACCCCCCTCGCCATAGATCAGCACCTGCGGGGCCAGAAAGAAAGAAGGCGGAGTTTTCGCCTCGAGGGGCAAAGCATAGTAGTGCTGCTCCCGGCACCCGCCCATTTCAGCGACGCAATCGGCGCGCCATTCTCCACATTGGTCCAAAGAGAGGGCCCCTTCTCCGCGGTTCACTTCCAGCACCAGCAGCTTGGAGGCCTTGCCCGTGCGGATGCCGATATTGATCTGGCCCTGATCCGCCCCCATCTCGGAGAGCTGCTGGGACCACAGCTCCGCCGGCTGGCTGAGGTCAAATTCCAGGGGGGTGCCTTCCGGCGACTTCATCCCCACCAGGACCCAGCCCAACTGCTGGTAATGCGGCGCGTAGGTTACCAGGAGATCCTTGAGGTCCAGGTTCTCTTTCAGGTTGAAGATCCGGCCGATTTCTTCCTGGCCGACCCTGACGGAAAAATCTTTGGAGGCCAAATATCAGTCCTTGCAATTATGAGATTGAACCACGCGTCGAACTATTCGGAACTTGGCTGGTTCCTGGAGAACCGGACAGCAAGACCAGCTCGGCTCAGATGCAATGACCGCCAAGCCTGACCCGGAAACCAGGCAGACTTGAAGATTTGAGGATATTTTTACTGGAGAGAGGGTTTTGCAGCAATCGGGGCAACCCTGATTATCAGGTTCTTTTTCCCTTAATTTCCAGCCAATGATTGGACAATAAAGGGGGTATGGGCCAAAAAAGATAGTGTGATACCAATAATACCACTTCGCACTCAAATGGTAGCACAGGCTTTCCAGCCTGTGCAGGCGCAGGCTAAAGCCTGCGGCTACCAATAATTACCTTTTGATTGCAACT
>JAGVPN010000049.1 GCA_020052215.1 Syntrophobacterales bacterium | reverse complement strand
GGCCCTGGTAGCTTTAGAACGTAACCAAGATCTGGTCACCTCAACCACAGGCTTTGATTGGATTATTAATTGTCCATTGACTGCAACTTAGTATGAAAAGTCATTTTCACCCCTCACCCTGACCCTCTCCCCTCAAAGGGGAGAGGGGATAAAAGGAAGGAACTTTCGGCAATCGCTATAAAAAATGGTTTTGGCGACCTTATCGAAAGGGGTTCTTGGTGGGGGATTTCAAAGGGTAGAAATAAAATGGCTGCTAATCGGCCGGGGGCTTGGAGCGCTTCAGGTACTCCGGGGTGAGCGCCTCGGGGATGGCGTCGCCGCCGGGGATGTAAGGTTTCAGGTCCAGGATGGGGGAGCCGTCCTGCGCGTCCAGGTCGGCCACCTCAACGACGTTGCCCTCCACCTTGATGATACGGCAGGCGGTGAAGCCGATGAGGTTGGGGCGCACCGGGGCCCGGCAGGCGAAGACGCCGGTCAGGGGGTTGGCCGGATCGCGGCGGGGGTGGACCTGGAGGGTCCGGCGCTCCTCCGGGGTATCATTCTCGTGGAACCAGTAAAACACCCAGAGGTGGGAGAACTCCTTAAGGCCGGTGAGGGCCGGGGCATATTCCGGGAACACCTCCAGCCAGGCGCGCGAGCCCTGTTTTTTCACCACGCCGACGGGATTCAGACAGATGGAGTTGATGGCAGTTCTCCTGAGGTTTTGCGGCGATTGGCCTGGGGTTTCCGCAAGGATCGGGGCCGACAAGAGTAAAATCCCGATTACGCCTCCAATCAACCGCCAGCGCATGATCGCTCACGTCACCTATCGATAAGATTATTCCGGCCGGAATTATTTTTCTGCTTGTTCCCAAGTTGCACTTGAAAACGACCATGAATGCCAAGCTCAGCTTGGCTGGTAAAAGCGTTCCCAAGCCCGGCTTGGGAACGAGGCTTTAAACCAGGAAAAGTCGGCGGGGCGGGCCTCCGTGCCCGCCGCCGGCATAAGCTAATGGTGCTTAGGACGCACCCTTGGACTCCATTTTGTTGCAGGCGTCTCGCACCTCCCGCCCCACCGTCATGGCAGATTGCCGCTGGTTCATTCGTTGGTGAGGCAGGAGTCTGGAACCAGTTTGATTTCCAGTCGACAGCCGACGGCGTGAGCATATTTTTTCAGGGTGGTCAGGGAAGGAGCATGCTTTCCACCTGCTTCAAGGCGAGAAACCGCGCTTTTTGTCGTGCCCATTAACTCTGCCACAGCTTCCTGGGTAAGACCTGACCTGGAGCGAGCGCCAAGCATCTCCCTGGCCAGGGCATACTCTTCTGCCAATCCCTCGTATGCTTCTCTGAATTCCTGGCGTTTTAGAGCCTTCTGGAGGAATGCTTCGTGGTCATGGGAAACCGGTTTATAGTCCAATTCAGACATTTTGTATTTCCTTCATCCTTTTGCGAGCAATTCTCAATTCTTGCTCCCGCGTATCCTGGGTTTTCTTCACGAACGCATGGAGTATCACGACGCGTTGACTGACGACGAAACACTAAAACACCCGTCCAATACCTTCCCTACCACGCGGCCGCAACTCAAATAGACCGCCTCCCATGGCACGTGAGTGCGGCATACGCAGGTTTGGCCCGAACTCAATCAATAGCTCCACCATGCGAGCATAGTCGGCCAATATGCCGTCAGGCCAGGATTCGATCTCTGCCTTGACGCGAGCGTGAAAGTACTCGATAGTATAGTTCACGGCTAAAAAGTTAGCAAATATGATAACTAATGTCAACCGCCCTACAAAATTATGGCCGACGCCGCTCTATATACAGACCTCAATAATCACCCCCCGCCCTTATACTTTTCCCCCAGACGCCGCAGCTTCTCCACCTCCGCCGCGGGCAGAGGCGTCAGCGGTCCCTGGAGGCGCCCCGCCAGGACGACCCGGGCGGTGTGTTCCAGCTTCTCCATTTTGTTGTACGCGTCCATCACATCCCGCCCCACCGTCATGGCGCCGTGCCGGGATAAGAGGATGGCGTCATATGCCTGGATGAGATCCCGGATGGCCTCGGGAACTTCTTCGGTGCCGGGGGTGGCATAGGGCGCGGTGGGAATCCCCCCGAGGGTAATCACCACCTCCGGCAAGATGGGTTCCAGCAAGTCGATCCCCGCCAGGGTGCAGGCCGTGGCGTAAGGCAGATGGGCGTGCACCACGGCCGAAACATCCGGGCGCAACTTATAGGCCAGCAGGTGCATCCGGATTTCGGAGGTGGGGCTCCCCTCACCATTGAGCACCCTGCCCTCCAGGTCCACGGTGATCACCTGGTACGCCGCCATGTAGCCCTTGTGCACCCCGCTGGGGGTGATGAGCACCCGGTCTCCCAGGCGCACGCTGACATTGCCGTCGGTGGCGGCTAAATAATTTTTCCGGTGCAGCATCCCGCAGATGCGCACAATGTCCTCTTTCAACTGCTGCTGGACGTTCATGATTGATCCTGAGGCAGGGCTGGCGGTTCAAAGGACCTTAGCCATCGATGACGTGCCGGCCACCGGCACACCTATTTGGCGGGTTCACGCATCACCCCCACTTTGACCATTGCTTTTTCCATCCCGTCCAGGGTCTCCCGGGCCTTTTCACCCTGGGCCTGCCCGATTAGGGCAAACAAGG
>JAGVPN010000301.1 GCA_020052215.1 Syntrophobacterales bacterium | reverse complement strand
GGAAGGCTCCATCTACATGTCCTCCACCAGTTCCAGTTCCGGGAATTACACCCTCACCGTGACCTTCAACGTGGGCACCAATATCAATACGTCATTGACCCTGGTGCAAAACATGGTGAACGGCGCCATCGCCCAGCTTCCCGAAACGGTGCAGGCGCAAGGCGTCACCGTGCGCAAGGTCTCCACCAACATCCTGCAGGTGATCAGCATCTACTCCGATGATGACCGTTATGATGCGACCTATCTCTCCAACTACGCCATCATCAACCTGCAGTACCCCCTGGGCCGGCTGGCCGGGGTGGGCCAGATTCAGGTGTTCGGGGCCGGGCCGTACAGCATGAGGGTCTGGCTGGACCCGAACAAACTCAAGTACTACAACCTGACCACCCTGGATGTGGTGCACGCCATCCAAAACCAAAACGTCCAGGTGGTGGCGGGCCGACTGGGGGCCCCGCCGGTGCCGCCCGATCAAACCTTCCAGTTCACGGTCAACGCCTTGGGAAGGCTGGCCGACACCAAACAGTTCTCAGAAATCATCGTCAAGAGTGTGCGCAGTCAGCAAGGTGAAACCGCACAATTGGTGCGGGTGAAAGATATTGCCCGGGTCGATTTGGACCAGCAGTTTTACAGCAATTTCGGCGGCCTCAGTGGCAAGCAATCCGGCCAAATCCTGGTCTACGCCCTGCCCGGGGCCAACGCCATGGACGTCGGCGCCAAGGTTAAAGCCGCCATGGTCGAGATGAGCCAGACCTTCCCGGAAGGCCTGAAATACGCCATCCATTACGACACCACGGAGTTCATCGGCCAGGCCATTCACGCGGTCTATGAAACCTTGTTTGAAGCCGGCATCCTGGTGCTCATCGTCATCATGGTGTTTCTGCAAAATTGGCGGGCCATGCTGGTCCCGGCCACCACCGTGCCGGTGACCATCATCGGCGCCTTCGCGGCCATGGCCCTGCTGGGCTTCACCGTCAATTTGATGACCCTGTTCGCCTTGATCCTGGCCATCGGCATCGTGGTGGACGACGCCATCGTCATCGTTGAAAACGCCTCGGTTTACATCGAAAAAGGCTTCCAGCCGCGCGAGGCGGCCATCAAGGCCATGCAAGAGTTGACCGGACCGGTTATCGGCATCACCCTGGTGCTCACCGCGGTCTTTTTACCCGCCGCCTTTATGCCGGGCATCACCGGGCAGCTCTTCCGGCAATTCGCCCTGGTCATCGCCTCCACCGCCATTATCAGCGCCCTGAACGCCCTGACCCTGAAGCCGACCCAGTGCGCCCTCTGGCTGCGCCCCCACGTCAAAAAGGAACCCAACTTCTTTTACCGGGGGTTCAACCGGGGCTACGCGGTGGTGGAGCACGCCTACGTCGTCCTCATCCAATGGATGGTGGAACGCACCGGGCTCATGGTGCTGGTGTTCATTGCGGTCATCGCCCTGGCCGGCTGGCGGTTCACCCAGCAGCCCACCGGTTTTCTGCCCACGGAAGACCAGGGCTACGCCATGGTGTTCGCCCGACTGCCCGAAGGCGCATCCCAACCCCGGGTCAAACGGACCTCGGACCAGATAGACGCCATTCTCAAGCGGACCCCGGGGGTCGACGCCTGGGTGACCGTGGGCGGGTTCTCCATCCTGGACGCCACCAACGTCTCCAACGTGATGACCACCTTCGTGATTTACCAGGATTGGAGCAAGCGGGGGTCCAAGTTGAGCCAGGACCATATCGTCAACACCTTGCAGGGGGAGTTATTTAGCATCCAGGACGCCCAGGCCATCGTCCTGGTGCCGCCGGCCATCGCCGGCCTGGGGCAGGCCGGCGGCTTCCAGATGATGGTGGAGGACCGGGGCAGCCTGGGGCTGGCCGAACTGGAGAAGGGGGCCATGGAGGTCATCCGGGCCTCAACCGGCCAGACCGGGTTGGGAGGCCTGGCCACCACCTTCAGCGCCCGCAGCCCCCAGCTCTATCTCGACATCGATCGGACCAAGGCCGAGTCCCTGAATATTCCCCTGAACAACGTCTTCGACACCCTTCAGGCTTACCTGGGATCGACGTACGTCAATCTGTTCAACAAGTTCAACCAGGTGTTCCAGGTCTACGTCCAGGCTGACGCGGCCTACCGCCTGCAACCCGAGGATATCAAGAGCCTCTACGTCCGGAATCTCAAAGGGGAAATGGCGCCCCTGGGCACCCTCCTGAAGGTCAACCGGACCCTGGGCTCGGAATTGGTCACCCGCTACAACCTCTATCCCGCGGCCTCCATCTTCGGGGGGGCGGCCCCGGGCTTCAGCTCGGGAGAGGCCATCAAACTGATGGGACAGGTGGCGCAGCATACCCTGCCCCGGGGCATGTCCTACGACTGGACCGCCACCTCCTTCCAGGAGCAGCAGGTGGGCAACCAGGCCTATTTCATTTACGCCCTGTCCATCACCCTGGTCTTCCTGGTGCTGGCGGCCCAATACGAAAACTGGTTTAACCCGGCCGCGGTTATTCTGGTGGTGCCCATCGCCATGGTGGGGGTCCTCCTGGGCTTAATGGTCCGGAACTTCGACAACAACATCTATACCCAGGTGGGCCTGGTGTTGATGATCGCCCTGGCCAGCAAAAACGCCATCCTGGTGGTGGAGTTCGCCCGGGAACTGCGGGCAGACGGCATGTCCATCACCGAGGCCGCGGTGGAGGCCACCCGCCGCCGCTTCCGCCCCATTGTCATGACCTCCTTCGCCTTCATCCTCGGGGTGGTGCCCCTCATGGTCGCTGGCGGCGCCGGCGCCGCCAGCCAGCAGGCCATCGGCACCGTGGTCTTCGGCGGCATGCTGGCCTCAACCCTCCTGGCCATCCCGTTTGTGCCGGTGTTCTATGTGATCACCCAGCGCCTCAGCGAGCGCCGGCAGAAACCGGCCCCCCCGGCGGCGCCCCCGGATGAAAAGGTGGAGGGAAGTTGAGGGCTGATTTGCGGTTAAAGAAGAGGGTAGAGAGGCTGTAATACCAAATCGCCATCCAACCGGTGGCACAGGTGTCTCGCCTGTGCCGGCGCAGGCTAAACATTCATGAACCAAAAGTTTTTCTCACCCCCGGCAATAATAAATCCCCCCTGCCCCCCTTTTTCAAAGGGGGGTTTTAAAGTCCCCCTTTAGCAAAGGGGGATTTAGGGGGATTTGGGTTTTCACGAAAAAGCCTGCGGCTACCAAAAATAGCTTGGTGATGGCGACCCGGGATCACCCCTTATACCAAGTTGCCGTCATAGAGGTAATTCTGGCTTTATGATCGCAACCACCGTAGGGGCGGTTCGCGAACCGCCCCTACAATTCGGATTATTACTTGTT
>JAGVPN010000455.1 GCA_020052215.1 Syntrophobacterales bacterium | reverse complement strand
TGCTGTGTCTCGGTGTGTCCCACCGGGGCCCTGCAGAAGCGCCTGGACACCGTCCGGGGCGACCTGTCCCGGCGCACCGGCCATGGCTTCGCCCACTGAGGGAGGTGACTTATGAGCCAACCGCAAGCCGTTAAACCAAGCCTGCCTTCGCCCCGTTTGGGGGTCTTCCTCTGTGAGTGCGGGACCCGCATTGTCCCGAAGGTTGACCAGGCCGTCGTGGCCCAACTGCTGGATGAGTCGCCCGGCGTGGCCCATGTGGAAACCCTGCCGTTTTCGTGTCTCCGCCCCGGGTTGGAACGGATCAAGGAGGTGGTGGCCGCCAAAGGGCTCAACCGGCTCATCGTGGCCGGCTGCGAAAGCCGCATTCTCCACAAAAAATTCGAACAAGCCCTGGAAGCCCTGGGGCTGGCGGAAACCCAGATCGACATGGTCAACCTCCGGGACCACGTGGCCCGGGTCCACAGCGGCGAGCCCGCCGAGCTGGCCCAAAAGGGGGCCAAGCTCATCCGGGCCTCCCAGGCCTGGCTCGAGACCCTCAAGCCGGCTCCCCGAATCCAGATAAAGTATCAGGGGCCGGTCATGGTCCTGGGCGGGGGCGTCGCCGCCTACGGCGCGGCCCAGGAACTGGCGGAACAGGGAGTGGAAACCCTCCTTCCCCTCACCTACGACCCGGCGGAGGAAATGCAGCGCGCCCGGCAACTCTACCTGGGCGAATACCACTCCTACGACCGCCTGGACCGCCTCATCCGCGAAGTGGAGGCCAGCCCCCGGGTCAACCAGACCCGGGTGGGGGCTTTGCAGCAGGTCTCCGGCCGGTTCGGGGACTACACCGTGACCTTCGCCTCTACGGATGGCCAGGACCGGGTGGATTTCAAAGCCGGGGCCATCATCGCCGCCCTGGATTGGGAAATCACCCATCAACTCCCGGAACTCGGCCATGATGGGGCTCGGGTCGTTTGCCAGATCGAGGTGAACGATCTCATCCGGCAGGGTGGTCCCCTGAAGGGCCGGGTGATTTTCTGGATCGACGATCTGGATGCCGGCCAGCCATTTGCGGCGCCGCTTTCCATGAAAAGCGCCTGGACTATGGCCACCCACCTGCGGACACACTTCCCCGAGACCCAGGTGGCCATCCTCTATGACAGCACCATGCCCATTCCTTTGGGAACCTTCGATCGGGCCCGGGCCCGGGAACTGGGCCTTGCCTTGATCCCCTACGATGGCCATGTCCGTCCCCTGGTCAAAAATGACTATATCTCCTACAACCGGGCCACCGACCGGACTGAGCAGGATCTGGCCTGGGATCTCCTGGTGCTCTCCCCCCGCCGCACTCCCGGGGCCGAGGCCTTGACGACCGCCAAAATCCTGGGCTTGGAAGTCAAGGAAGAAGCCTTCCTGGAACGCTCGCCCCAGATGGTCCGCCCGGACCAGGTGGTCCTGGGGGAGAAACTGATGGTGGGGTCCGCCTGCCAGCCCTGCGACCTGCGCGGCGCCTTGAGCCAGGGGCGCCGGGTGGCCAAGAAAACCGCGGCCCTGGTCAAACTCGCCCAGGCCGGGGAACTGTATGCCCCCCAGGTTATTTCCACCGTGGACCAGAGCAAGTGCACGGTCTGCACCCTCTGCCGGGAGGTCTGCGACTGCCTGGCCATCCAGCCGGTGAGCGGCCCGGTGGAAGGTCTGGGCCACAATGTCCCCCGGATGGTGGACCCCATGCTCTGCACGGGTGAAGGCACCTGCGCCGCCTCCTGCCCGGAAATGGCCCTCACCCTCGCCAATTGCACCAGGGCCCAGCACGAGGCCCGGGTGGCCGCCCTGGCCCGCAGCCTGGCCGCTGATGAGGTCATGGGGTTCGGCTGCCAGTGGAGCGGCGCCGCCGCCGCAGACCAGGCGGGGCTGCGAGGCTTGAGTTACAACCGGCGGTTTTACCTCCTGCCGGTGCGCTGCCTGGGACAGATCGACCCGGTGGTCATGGGGCGCGCCTTTCTGGAAGGGGCCAACGGGCTGCTGCTCATCGGCTGCAACCCCGAAGAATGTCACCACAGCTACGGCATTGACCACACCTGGAGCCGGGTGTGGGTCCTGAAAAAGCTCTTGTCCCTCTGCGGCTTGCAAAGGGAGCGCATCGCCCTGGCCCACAGCGACATTACCCAGCCGGACCGGTTCGTGACCACGGTGGAAAGCTTCATGAAAACCATGGCGACCCTGGGCCCCATTCACCGGGAGGCCGAAATTCAGAGCCGGCTCCAGGCCCTGTATGACGCCCTCCAGGTCTCCCGGGTGCGCTGGGTCCTGGGGGTCAGTCTGCGGCGACCCTGGGAAACCGCCTACCCCAGTCACATGCCCAACCCCGCGGCCTATGACCACACCCTGACGGAAATCCTCACCGAGGAATTCTTCCGGGCCCGGGTCAAAAACCTGATGCGGCAGCAAGGCAAATTGTTGCAGCTTAACGACATCACCCAGGCCCTGGGGGTGGACGAGGCCCAGGCCCATGAGTATCTCAAGGACATGGGCTACGAGGGGCTGATCGCCATCTCCTTTGTGAACCGAGCCCGGTTTTACGGCCTGCCATCCGGCCCGCAATAATCCCGGGGGCGTTTTGGGGTTTTTCGTTTTTGGTTTTTCGTTTTTGGTAAAAAATAATCAATAGAATCCTGGTTCCCAAGCTCCTGCTTGGGAACCACTTTATCTGGCAAGGGCCGTAGGGCGGGAAAGCAAAGCGCATCCCGCCTTTTGCAGCTTTGATATCCTGCCATCGCCTTGAGAAATCCGCCTCCCCGGAAGGCCGCGACCAGAGGCAATGCAGGTGATTGGGCCAAATGACCATGGCCTCGACGGTGAACGGTCGGCGTTGGCGGGCCGCCATGCACGACGCCCGCAGATTGTCAATGGGGTCGGTCAAGAGTTTCCGGCGGCGTTCCAGAAGCGTGACCGCAAGCAAGAACGTGCCTTCCGGAACAAAGGCGCGCCGGTATTGGGGCAAGATTTTAGTTTAACCGAATGGCTGAAGGCGGGATGCGCTTCGCTTTCCCGCCCTATGGCTATGGCATAAATAATATGGACAGTAAGTTTACAAAATAATCATATTGCAAAAATTACTCGGTGCAAGTTATCTGTCCAAAAAGTCTTCCGTAGGGTGCGTCCTACGCACCATCGGGCCGGCTGAGGGCCAGGGCGACTCCGGGGCCTCAGCCGGCGGCCTGAGTTTTATTCGGGCCTTCCACCTGGACGCTGAAGGTTTGAAAACTGTGGTCCACCATCAGGGTGGTGATGACGTTGGCGCCTTCCCGGCGGGTGGAGATCATCTCGATGTGGTGAGGCACCCCGAATTCGTCTGCGAAGCTGAGGCACTCGCCGTTTTTAAAGCCGCCGCGCCTGAACCAGACCTCCGGCGGCAGCAGCCAGGCCTTGCCGCACCGGGCCTGAAACTTGAAAAATGACAGGGCATCGAAGGGGAACTGGAGGTAGAGCACCAGCTCTTCATCGGAGGCCGGCCGGTCCAACTCGCCTTCCAGCCGCCGGCGTTCCATGTTTAGGTCGGCGTCCCCGGACTTCTTCATCCCCCCCTCCCCTGCCAGGATCTGGGGCCACTTCTTGCCGTCGTAGCGCTGAAATTCCAGCACCTTTTCGCAGATCCAGTCGTCGGGTCTAAAAAACGGCAGGGGCCCGTAGCGTCCCAGCAGGATGTTCTTGAGGTCCAGAGACGGCCGCTCGTAGCGCCCATGGAGGACGTTGTTGACCGCGGTGGTCCAGATGATTTGGGACCCCGGGGTCACCGACCACCAGTTTCCCAGCTCCGCCTGCACCCGGGCCATTTCCGTGAGGATTTCCGGCAGGCGCTCTAAAAACCCCCCCTTGTCCGCCTGCTCAAAGACGCTGCCCACCGCGCCGCCGGTGAGCTTGTAGGCCGCCACGGTGGGGTCGTGCCCCCGGAAGGGGCTTTCGAAAGGCTCATAAATCTTCCGCTCCTGGCGCAGCAGATCCGAGGACTTGATGAGCGAGGGGATGTCCAACCCCACGGCCTGCTTGCCGTAGTCTTCCAGGGCCTGGATCAGGGTGAGGGCCGGGGCCTGCCCGTAGATCGCCCCATAGCCGTGGTCCGCCACGTCCACGATCTTCGCCCCGGCCAGGACCGCGGCGCTCATGCGCCCGATGTCGTTGCCGTCGGTGTTGCAGCCGTGATAGTGGAGCACCAATCCCGGAAAAGCCGCACAGATGGACTCCACCAACTGGGTGATGCGCCTGGGGGTCCCCAGCCCGGCGTAATTCTTGATGGAAATGATGACGTCAGGACCCGTGACCTCCAAAATCTCCTTGACCTTGTCCACATAATACCGGTCGGTGTGCTCCGGCCCGGTGGAGAAGCAGATGCTGGGCATGAGGAGCCGCGCCGCCTTCTGCACCTCTTCCATCACCGGGACCAGGTTGGGCACGTGATTGAGAAAATCGTAGACCCGCCAGACATCCACGTACCGGGCGAACTCCCGCACCGTCAACCGGATAACGTTTTCGGGATAATGGCGGTAGCCGAACAGGCTGGAGCCCCGGCACACGGTCTGGAGCAGGGTCCGGGGCATGGCCTTCCGGGCGATGCGCAGCCGTTCGAAGGGGTTCACCTGTTTGCGCATCAGGTCCACGTGGACGGAAGCGCCACCGCTCACCTCCACCGAAAAGAACCCGGCGGCCTCCCGGTAGGGCGCCACCCGCACCGTGGTCATGGGCATGAGCCGGTTTTTGAAGTCCGATTGCGACACATCCCGCTCGTTGTTGCACAGGTAGTACCCCTCGGACTCCCGCAGCCGGCCCAGAATCTCGGTGGGGCTCATTCCCCGGATAATTCGTCCCTGCATGGTTCTTTCCTCTCACAAAATAAAACGTGGCGTGCGGCTGGGTCAACCCCGGCCCGGGCCTGGTCCGGGGCCTCACTGCGAATAGGGATTCTTTTCATGGGCATTGATTTCGGCGATGAGGCGGGCCAGTTTCTCCACCTCCCGCTCCTGCTCCCGGTAATCCATGAGTTGGGGGTGGTCATCGATATAGGCGGTGTCGAGCTTCATCCGGATAAAATCC